>JBGTSL010000116.1:0-6300 GCA_041940325.1 Brevundimonas sp. | reverse complement strand
CAACCCCAATCATGTGCCGGGCCGCATGACGCTCATCACGCGTTACGGCCACGACAAGATCGAGGCGCATCTGCCCAGGCTCGTGCGCGCGGTGAAGGAATCGGGCCACCCCGTCGTCTGGTCGTGCGACCCGATGCACGGCAATGTCATCAAGACCTCGACCGGATACAAGACGCGGCCGTTCGAGCGCATCCTCGCCGAGGTCCGCGGCTTCATCGACGTGGCCGAGGCCGAGGGCGTCCACCCCGGCGGCGTCCATCTCGAGATGACCGGCCAGAACGTCACCGAATGTCTGGGCGGGGCCCAGGCCCTGACCGAGGACGACCTGTCCAGCCGCTACCATACCCATTGCGACCCGCGCCTCAACGCCGACCAGGCGCTGGAGCTGGCCTTCCTCGTCGCCGAGCGGCTCAAGGCCGGCCGGCGCTCGCAGTCCGAGGCCGCCTGAGATGGCCGGCGTCGGCCGCCCCGACGGCGACGACGCCCCGGGCCGCTGCGCCTACCAGGGCGCGCCCGGCGCCTTCAGCCACGAAGCCTGCATCGACCTGCGTCCATGGGATGAACCGGTCGCCTGCGACAGCTTCGAATCCGCCATCGCCGCCCTGAAGTCGGGGCAGGTCGGCTGCGCCCTGATCCCCGTCGAGAACACCACCATCGGCCGCGTCGAACCCGCCGCCTCCCTCGTCGAACAGGCCGGCCTGACCGTGGTCTCCGAGGTCTGGCGGCCGATCCGTCTGGCCCTGATGGCCCCGGCGGGCGCCCGGCTCGGCGACGTCAGGACCGCCGAGAGCCACCCCGCGGCCCTTGGCCAGTGCGCCGGCGCCCTCGCGGAACTCGGCATCCAGCCGGTCGAAGCCTTTGACACCGCCGGGGCCGCCCGCGCCGTGGCCGAGGCCGCCGACCCCACCCGCGCCGCCGTCGCCCCGACCCGGGCGGCCGAGGTCTACGAGCTGTCGATTCTGCGCAACGACATCCAGGATTCGGCCGACAACCGCACACGCTTTGTGCTGTTGAGCGCCTGAACCCATTGACGGCGCACGATCCATGCGCCCAATGAACTCCATGGTCCGTTCGCCAGCCACCGCTGCGACTGCATTCGCCGGCGTCTCCGCCGCCGCGGACCTGTATTTCTACGGCTTTCGATACGCCGGCTGAGGCGTCGGGCATCGCGTCCCCGCCGCCTCGCCGGCGACCGCTCCGTCCGGAGCGGCGGCTCGCAAATCGCCCAGCCCCTGTCGAAATCCGAAAGTCCTCCCGTGTCCCACTGCACCCTCCAGCAAGTCTGGCCCGCCCCCCTCGACGTTTCACCCGAACAGATGGCGCTGGCCGCCCTGCGCCATGAGATCGACGTCCTCGACGACCAGCTCCTCGCCCTCTTCGAGCGCCGTCTCGCCATCGCCGCCCGGGTCGGCAAGGCCAAGGACGCGCCCTCCGGCCCCCATCTGAAACTCCGCCCTGACCGCGAACGGACCGTCCTCGACCGCGTCCTGGCCCAGGCCGCGCCCGACAACCGCGAGGCCGTGGACTCCCTCTGGCGCCAGATCGTCGGCTGGGGTCTGGCCCGCCAGGGCCGGATGCAGGTCCAGGTCTGGTCGCCGGTCGAGCCGACCCGCGCCTTCGACGGCGCCCGCCTGCGCTTCGGCGCCGCCGCCGACATGAAGGCGGTGCGCGATCCGCAGGCCGCGCTGGCATGGGCCGCCGAAGGAAACGGCGTGGCCGTGCTGGCGATCAACGCGGGCGATCCATGGTGGACCGGTCTGCGCCGCGAATGGTCGATGCTCAGCGTCTTCGACGGCTTCGGCGGCGAGTCGCCCACGGCGCTGGCGGTTGGTCGCATCGATCCGGCGGCCCTGCCGGGCGGGCGCCGCGTGCTGGTCACCGCCGGGGGCGACGCGGGCGACGGATCGGGCCTGCGCCGCCGCGGCCTCGACACCCACCATGGCTGGAGCCTGAGCCTCACCGACGCCGCCGTGCCCCTCGGCGGCGACGAGGGCTGCGTCGGGGCGATCGGCTAGACTGGCAGATTGTCGATCAGCCGCGTCCGGCCCAGCCAGGCGGCGACGAGGATCCGCGCGGGTCCGTCGACGGCCCCCCCCTCGAACGCCGCCAGATCCTCGGCCCGGCGGACTGCGACATAGTCGACATGGCCGAAGCCGGCGTGCAGCAGCGCCTCCCGCGCCCCGGCCTCGACCTCGGGGAGGGGAGCGCCCGCCGCCGCCTTCGCGCCCGCTTCCGCCAGCACGCCGTTCAGCCGCCGCGCCACCGCCAGCTCCGCCTCCGACAGGTAGGCGTTGCGCGACGACAGGGCGAGGCCGTGACCGTCGCGAATGGTCGGTGATCCGACGATCTCGACCGGAATATCCAGATCGCGGACCATCCGGTTAACCACGATCAACTGTTGATAATCCTTCTCCCCGAACACGGCGACGTCCGGCTGGACCTGGTTCAGCAGCTTGGCCACCACCAGCGCCACGCCGCCGAACATCTGCGGCCGGAAGTCGCCCTCAAGCCCTTCCGCCGGGGCCCCGACCGAGACCATGGTGGTCGCGCCCTCCGGGTACATCTCCCCCACCGCCGGGGCGTACATCAGCGCACATCCGGCGCCGGCCAGCAGTTCGGCGTCCCGCGCCTCCTGCCGCGGATAGGTCCCGAGGTCCTCGTGGGCGGCGAACTGGGCCGGATTGACGAAGACGCTGGCGACGACCCGGTCGGCCCGCTCGCCCGCCTCCCGCACCAGGGCCAGGTGGCCTTCGTGCAACGCCCCCATGGTCGGAACGAAGCCGACGGTGAACCCCTGCCGCTTCCAGCCGCTTACCGTCTGGCGCAGGTCCGCGATGGTGCGGACGACGGGCAGGTCAGGAGTCTCGGGCATGGTGAACGGATTAACCCTTCGCCTTAAGCGTGCTTGTGAACCGCGCTTCAAAGCCCGGCGTGCCAGTGTCCCGCTTATGACGCCGAGCCTCCTCATCCGTCCAGTGCTGGCCATCGCGGCCGCCGCGACCCTGTCCGCCTGCGGCATGGTCGAGGCCGACCCGCACCGGTTCGAAAACATGGCCCGCGCCGTCGCCGCCATCCCGCTGGACGGGGAGGGCGCCCGCGCCGAAGCCCGTCCGTCCGCCGCCCGCACCGCCGCCGAGGCCGGACTCCGTCCGGCCCTCAAGGTCGAGGTCATGGATCCCCACGCCCTGTGGGACGCTCGTGACGGCGGCCTGCGCGGCTTCGCCGAGGAGCAGGGCCAACGCCTCGCCGCCGCCGCCGCGCCCGCCGTGGCCGACGCCGTGGTCCGCGACGTCTCGGGCCGTATCGACAGCGCCGCCGCCCGCGTCGGCCTGCGCCCGGCGAGCGCGCCCCGTCCGGCGGCTCCGCGCGCTGGCGGCAAACTCGTTCAGATCGGAGCCTACTCCAGCGAGGCCGCCGCCCGCGCCGCCTGGGCCCGTCTCGATCTCGACGGCTTGACGCCGGTGTACGAAGCCGTCGAGGTCGGCGGTCGCCGCCTGACCCGGCTCAAGGTCAACGCGCCCGCGACCGGCGCCGCCGCCGTCTGCGCCGCCGCCGGCATCGACGATCCCTGGTGCCATCGCGCCGCCTGAGGCGCCGCATCCACAGCCCGATCCTCCGCGCTCCGTTGACGGCGCGCCCCGACGCGGCGATTCTGCCGTCTCAAGGCCGCGCGTCGAGTCGGCGGTCATCGGAGCATCGGATTTCATGGCGGACCCCACGGTCATCGTCGTCGGCAACGAGAAGGGCGGGGCGGGCAAGTCCACCCTGGCCATCCACATCGCCTGCGGCCTGCTGCACGCCGGCAAGACGGTGGCCATCATCGATCTGGACCTGCGCCAACGCTCGATGGCCAAATTCTTCGCCAACCGCGCCGCCTGGATGGCCGGCAACGGCCAGGCCCTGCCGATGCCGTTCGAGCCCGACATGGGCGACGGCAAGGCCCTGGCCCGGGCCGCGGAGAGCGAGCAGCTGGCCCGCTTCGACGCCGCCTTCGCCGAGGCCCGCGGCATGGCCGACTTCATCCTGATCGACACCCCCGGCGGCGACACCGCCCTGTCCCGGACCGCCCACGGCCTCGCCGACCAGATCGTCACCCCGATGAATGACAGCTTCGTGGACTTCGACCTGCTCGGCCAGGTTGATCCGGTCACCCTCGACCTGCTCAAGCCCTCGATCTACTCCGAGAGCGTCTGGGAGGCGCGCAAACACCGCGCCATCACCGAGGGCCGCGCCGCCGCCATCGACTGGATCGTGGTCGTCAACCGCATGGCCGTCGCCGCCGCCCGCAACCGCCAGCGCCTCGAGGAACGGATGGAGAAGCTGGCCCGCCGCGTCGGCTTCCGCATCGGCCCCGGCCTGCGTGACCGCGTCATCTACCGCGAGCTCTTCCCGTTCGGCCTGACCGTCGCCGACCTGTCCAACGAGGTGCGTCCGGTGGCCGTGTCGCTGGCCCATGTCGCCGCCCGGCAGGAGCTGCGCAACCTGATGCAGGCGCTCGGCCTCGACGGCGGCAGCCTGAACGCGCCGCTGGACGAAGCGGCGTGAGCTCTTGAGCCTCGTCTGGCTGGCGCTGGCGGCGATCGCCGTCTGGGCGCTGGTCCGTCTGGGCCGTCAGACCGAGCGGCGGGGCCAGGGCCACTGGCGGGTCACCGCCACCCTGTTCAGCGCCGTCCTGATCGCCGGCGCCGTGCTGCTGGCTGCGCGAGGCGCCTGGCTGCCCGCCGTCATCCTCGCCGCCGCCGGCCTGTGGCTCACCGTGTCCTCGCGCCAGCGCGCCCCAACGCCCCGTAACGAAGCCATGAGCGCCGCCGAGGCGCGCGCCCTGCTCGGCGTCTCCGCCGACGCCACCCGTCAGGACATCAACACCGCCTGGAAGCGGCTGATGGCCCGCGCCCACCCGGATCAGGGCGGCACGGAAGGCCTCGCCTCCCGCCTCAACGCCGCGCGCGACCGGCTTCTGAAGGGCTAGCCCTTCGCCGCCGCCGTCTTCGGGGCCGCTTTTTTCGCCGGAGTCTTCTTCGCCGCCGGAGTCTTCTTCGCCGCCGGCTTCTTGGCCGCCGCCTTCTTGGCCGGGGCCTTCTTGCCCTTGGGCGCCGCCGCGGCCCGCGCCGCCAGCAGCGGCAGGGCCGCCTCCAGCGTCAGGTCCTCCGGCGCCGCGCCCTTCGGCAAGGTCGCGTTGATCTTGCCCGACTTCACATAGGGCCCGAAGCGCCCGGCCATGACGTGGACCGGCTCCCCCGTCTCCGGGTGGGCGCCCAGGTCCTTCAGCGGCGCCGCGGCCGCGCCCCGCCCGCCGAACTTGCCCGCCCGCTTCTCGGCCAGCAGGGTCACGGCCCGGTTCAGCCCGACCTCGAACACCTCGTCGATGTCCGAGACATTGGCGTAGGTCCCGGCGTGCTGCACGAACGGCCCGTAGCGGCCCAGCCCGGCGGTGATCGGCTTGCCGTCCTCGGGGTGGATCCCGACCTCGCGCGGCAGGGCCAGCAGGCGCAGCGCCTGCTCCAGCGTCAGCGACACCGGCGACCAGCCTTTGGGCAGGGACGACCGCTTCGGCTTCTCGGCCTCCGGCGGCGTGGTCTCCACATAGGGGCCGAAGCGTCCGATCTTCAGCTGCACCGGCTGGCCCGTGTCCGGGTCGACGCCCAGCTCGCGGTCCGTCCCGGCCTCCTCGTTCGAGGCCCCGCTGCCGAAGCCACGCGTGTATTTGCACTCCGGATAGTTGGAGCAGCCGATGAAGGTCGACTTCATCTTGAAGCTGGCCTTCAGGTGCAGCCGTCCCGTGCCGCACACCGGGCAAAGGCGCGCGTCCGAACCGTCGGCCTTGGGCGGGAACAGGAACGGCCCGATCGCCTCGTCCAGCTTGTCGATGACGCCCTGCATGGCCGTCACGTCGGCCGTCGCCGGCTTCAGCTGGCCCCAGAAGTCGCGCAGCAGCTTCTTCCAGTCCAGATCGCCCGCCGACACAGCGTCCAGCTGGCCCTCCAGATCGGCGGTGAAATCATATTCCACCCACTGACCGAAGAACTGCTCGAGGAAGGCCGTGACCAGCCGGCCGGTGTCCTCGGGGATGAACCGGTTCTTGTCCATCCGCACATAGCCGCGGTCGCGCAGGGTCGTCAGGATCGAGGCGTAGGTCGAGGGCCGCCCGATGCCCAGCTCCTCCAGCTTCTTGACCAGGGTCGCTTCCGAAAAGCGCGGCGGCGGTTCGGTGAAATGCTGCTCGGTGCGGATCGCCTCGACCTTCGCGGTCGCGCCTTCCTTGAGTGCGGGCAGGCGGGTCGAATCGTCCTCGTCGTCCTC
>JBGTSL010000115.1:0-6307 GCA_041940325.1 Brevundimonas sp. | reverse complement strand
CCGTCGGAGCCGCTGCCGCCCGCGCCGCCGCCGCCGCCCCCCCCGCCGCCGCCTCCGGCTCCGGTCGCGCGTGAGTTCGTGGTCTACTTCGACTGGGATCGCTCGGATCTCACGGCCGAGGCCCGTTCGGTGGTCACCCAGGCCGCCAACTACGCCAAGTCGGGCCGTCCGACCCGCATCCTCGTCGTCGGCCACGCCGACACCTCGGGTTCGGCCGCCTACAACGTCGGCCTGTCCAACCGCCGCGCCCGCACCGTCGCGGACGCGCTGGTCGCCCAGGGCGTCAACGGCGGCGTGATCTCGCTGGACGGCAAGGGCGAAACCCAGCTGGCCCGCCCGACCGCCGACGGCGTTCGCGAGCCCCTGAACCGCCGCGCCACCATCGGCATCAACTTCTAAAGAGTTGAGGTCGACCGTTCCGGCCTTCGGGCCGGGGCGGGACACGGCAAGAACAGAACCGCCGGTCCCTCACGGGGCCGGCGGTTTTGCTTTGCGCGGCCATTGGATGAAACCATTCGGGACGGGCGTCCGTATCAGCGTCAGATCGCCCGTCTGGAGGGTCCAATGCCCCACCGTCCTGTGTTCGCCCTGGCTATTCTTGGCCTCGCCGCCTGCTCGCCTGGAGAGCCGGCCGCCGGCGCTACCGCTGCGGGCCAGGTCGGCGACAGCGGCCGACGTGAAACGGCGATCTTCGCCGGCGGCTGCTTCTGGTCCGTCGAAGCCAATTTTGAGTCCGTCCCCGGCGTGGTGTCGGCGGTGTCCGGCTTCGCCGGCGGCTCCACCGCGCGTCCCACCTATGAACAGGTGGTGCGGGGCGGGACGGGCCATCTCGAGGCGGTCCAGGTGACTTTCGATCCAGCCCGGATCAGCTATCGCCAGCTGGTCGACAGCTTCTGGCTGACCATCGATCCCACCGATCCGGACGGGCAGTTCTGCGACCAGGGGGCCTCCTATGCGACCGCCGTCTTCGCCAGTCCGGCGCAGAGGCCGGCGGCGGAAGCCTCGCGCCGCGCGGCGGCGGCCCGGATCGGGCCGGCCCGGTTCGTGACGCCCGTGCGAGACGCGGTCCGGTTCTGGCCTGCGGACGCCTCCCACCAGGACTTCGCCCGCCGCAACCCGGTCCGCTACGCCGGCTATAGCCGGTTCTGCAGGCGGGCGGAGCGGCTGCGGGTGGTCTGGGGGGCTTCGGCGGCCTAGCGCCGTCGCCAGCACGGTTGTCCACAGCCAATCGCCCACAGCACTGTGTCCCCCGCGCCACCGCCCCCGACTGTCATATCACTGTCACACGAATGTCGTCCCACTTTGTGGCGGGGCCCTTAGAGGGGGCGGGATTTTAGCCGGCCGCGGCCGGACGGTGGGTGTACGCGCCCTTTCTTCATCGGGGATAGATGACAATGTCGAACCGCAAACGCGTGTTCTGGGCGACGACCGCCCTGGCGACTTCCTTGCTGGCGGCGACGGCCGTCCATGCCCAGGAAACTACGGGCGCGATGCGCGGCCAGGTTCTGGACGCCTCCGGCGCTCCGGTCGCCGGCGCCACCGTCACGGTCACTCACGTTCCGACCGGCACCGTCAGCACCTCGATCACCGGACCCGACGGCGCCTATAACGCCCGCAACCTGCGCGTCGGCGGCCCTTACCAGATCGTCGGCATGGCCGACGGGGTCATGTCCGAGGCGGTCGTCGTCGCCAACATCGGCATCGGCAACCCCACCAACGTCGACGTCTATCTGAGTTCCGCTGACGGCGCCGCCATGGTCGAAGACGTCATCGTCACCGGCACGGCCGGCCCGACCCGGACCAGCCCGCGCTCGCAGTACGGCCTCGCGGACATCGAGACCCTCCCGTCGATCAGCCGCGACATCAAGGACTTCGTCCGGACCTCGCCCTTCGCCACGGTCGATCCGACCAACCAGAACGCCCTGTCGATCGGCGGCCAGAACACTCGCTTCAATGCCTTCCTCGTCGACGGCGTCCGTCAGGGCGACGACTTCGGCCTGAACGGCAACGGCTATCCGACCCTGAACTCGCCGGTGTCGATCTCGACCCTCGAGGCGGTCAGCGTCGACGTCGCGCCCTATGACGTCCAGTACGGCGCCTTCACCGGCGGCGTGGTCAACTCGGTGACCAAGTCCGGCACCAACGACTTCCAGGGCGAGGCCTTCTACGAAACCACCAATGACGGCCTGCAGGGCAATTCCTTCAGCTACGAGGATTTCCGCACCGGCCAGCGCTTCGACCGTCAGGTGTCGGGCGATTTCGATGAAACCAGTTGGGGCGCGACCCTCAGCGGCCCGATCATCAAGGACCGGTTGTTCTTCCTGGTTAACTACGAGTCCTTCGAGGCGACCCAGCCGGTCCTGACGGGCCCCGAGGGTTCGGGCGCGACCAACGAGGTTCCGGGCATCACCCAGGCCGAGATCGACCAGGTCCGCAACATCGTCGACACCGTGTACGGCTACGACCCGCTGGATTGGGCCGCCGACGAGTTGGTGGTCGAAGACGAGAAGTGGTTCGCCAAGCTCGACTGGAACATCAATGACCGCCACCGCGCGGTGTTCTCGTACCAGCAGACTGAAGGCGGCGATCTGCGCCTGAACGGCTCCAGCACCAGCGGCACCTTCCCGAGCATCGGTCTGCTGTCGCAGGCCTACGTCTACGAAGCCAATCTGACGACCTACAAGGCGCAACTGTTCTCCGACTGGTCCGACAACCTGTCGACCGAGCTGTCGGTGTCGCGCAAGGAAGTCGAGAACGTTTCCAGCCCGCTGGCCGGCTCGGACTTCGCCGCCTTCCAGGTCTTCCTCGACAACCCGTCGGGCCCGAACCCGCGCCGGTCGATCCGGCTTGGACCGGAGCGTTCGCGTCACGCCAACGTGCTGACCAACGACCTGAACCAGTTCCGTTTCGTCGCCAACTATGACCCGGGCTTCGGCCACCGGATCACGGCCGGCTACGAGCGCGAGACGGTCGACGTCTTCAACCTGTTCATCCAGTTCGCCAACGCCGAATACGAGTTCGCCTCGATCGCCGACCTGCAGAACCGCCAGGCGTCCTTCATCGGCTACCAGAACGCCGCGACGAACAACAAGGAAGACGGCGGCGCCGCTTTCGCCTACACGACGAACACCTTCTTCGTGCAGGACGACTGGGACGTCACCGACACGCTGAGCGTCAACGCCGGCTTCCGGGTCGACTGGTTCGAAACCGACGACGCGCCGCAGAACAACCCCGCGGTGCTGGCCACCTACGGCGTTCCGAACGATGGCACGATCGACGGCGAGATCGTCGTTCAGCCGCGCTTCGGCTTCAACTGGCAGGCCTCGGACGAGTTGACCGTCTACGGCGGCTTCGGCCGCTTCGGCGGCGGCCAGCCGAACGTGTGGCTGTCCAACAACTACACCAACACCGGCAACCTGCTGGGCAACTTCATCTGCCGCATCAACGCCGGCTACACCTCGCAGTTCACGGGCAGCAGCACGCGGGTCTGTACGGCGGCTGAACAGGCCGCCCTGCAGAATGTCGACGGCTTCAACGTCAACCCGATCGCTGAAGCCGGCGTCACCGCCAGCGCCGCCCTCGGCCGCGGCTCGATCAACCTGCTCGACCCGAACTTCGACATGCCGACCATCTGGAAGGCGACCCTCGGCGCCACCCGGGACTTCGATCTGAGCCCCTTCGGTCTCGGTGACGACTGGTCGGTGCGGGCCGAGTACGTCCGTTCGGAAATCGACAAGGCCATCGGCTGGGTCGATCTGAACATGCTGCAGAACCAGTCGGGTACGGCGCCGGACGGACGTCCGGAGTTCTCGACGATCAACAGCGGTCAGCAGGTCCTGATGCTGACCAACTTCGAAGGCGGTTCGTCGGACCAGTTCGCCATCTCGGTGAACAAGGACTGGCGCGACGGCTGGTTCGACGGCCTGGGCATGAACCTGTCGTACACCTTCCTGGACTCCACCGATCAGAATCCGGGGACGTCGTCGACTGCTTCGTCGAACTTCTCGAACGTCGCGGTGTTCGATCCGAACAACCCGGAAGTGGCGACCTCCAACTACGAGATCCGTCACGCCACCAAGCTGAACCTGTCGTACCAGCGGGCGTTCTTCGGTGACTATCTGACGCGCATCAACCTGTTCGGCCAGCGCCGCTCGGGCCTGCCCTTCAGCTACACCTTCGACGTCAACCCGCAGAGCCTGGTCGGGGAGTCGTATTCGACCCGTCGCCAGCTGTTCTACGTGCCGATGACCGACGGTTCGGGCGTCGTGACGGCGACCAGCGATCCGATCGTCACCTACGGCGGAAGCTTCGACCTGACGGCGTTCAACCAGTTCCTGAACGAGACCGGCCTGATCCAGTACGCTGGCCAGATCGCTCCGCGGAACGCGTTCCGGTCGCCGGACGTCACGACGTTCGACATCCACCTCGAGCAGGAGATGCCGGCCTTCTTCCCGGGCGGCGCGCGCCTGTCGCTGTATGCCGACATCGAAAACCTGGGCAACCTGCTCAACGACGAGTGGGGCGTTCTGCAGCAGGTCGGGTTCCCGTACATCTCGACCAACGTCACGGCGAGCAACCTCGGCGCCCAGTGGCGCTACAACGGCCTGTTCGACCGCACGGCGAACTCCTTCAACAGCCAGTCAGTCTGGCAGGCCAAGATTGGCGTTCGCTACAAGTTCTGATCCATCGGAACATCCAGACGAGAGGAGGCGGCCCGGCGACGGGCCGCCTCTTTTCGTTTTAGGGGCGCCCCCTGCTGGACCCCGACATTGAAGTTCTCCTCGGGCGCGCCTATCTGGCGCGGTTCGCCCGTGCGCCGCTCCATCCCCGCCGAGGATCCCCGCCCGATGATCACCCCCGTCCCCGCCGAATGGTCGCCGCACCGCGCCATGTGGGTCGGCTGGCCCAGCCACGGCGAGCTGTGGGAGGATAATCTCGAACCAGCCCAGGCGGAGGTCGAGGCTCTCGTGCGAGCGCTGGCCGGACCGGGCCGGGAACGGGTCAGGCTGCTGGTCGGCAAGGACGAGGCGCTGGCCGACGCCCGCGCCCGCTTCGCCGGCGTCGATGGCGTCGAGGTCGTGGACGGCCGCTTCGGCGACATCTGGCTGCGCGATACCGGCCCGATCTTCGGCGCCGGATCGAAAACGGCCGCAGCGTTCCGCTTCAACGGCTGGGGCGGGAAATACGAACTGGAGCATGACGACACCGTCTCCGCCCAGCTGGGCGAGGCCTCGGGCACGCCGCTGGCCCGCCACGACTTCATCCTCGAGGGCGGCGCGCTGGACCACGACGGCCAGGGCACGATCCTGACCACCCGCCAGTGCCTGCTGAATCCCAACCGAAACCCGGACTGGACCGAAGCGAAGGCCGAGGCCGCGCTGGCGGACTCGCTCGGCGCCCGCAAGGTGCTGTGGCTCGGCGACGGCCTGCTCAACGACCACACCGACGGCCACGTCGACAACCTGGCCCGCTTCGTCGCGCCGGGCGTCGTCGCCTGCCCCGTGGCCTGGGGCCGGGGCGATCCCAACGACGACGTCTACGCCGACGTCGCCCGGACGCTCTCGGCCATGACCGACGCCGAAGGCCGCCAGATCCGCGTCCTGCCTCTCCCGTCCCCCGGCTTCGTCGGCGACGAGGACGAGAAGCCGATCCCCGCCAGCCACATGAATTTCCTCATCGCCAACGGGGCGGTGATCGTGCCCACATATGGCGACGCCCGCGCCGCAGACCTCGTCTGTCAGGGGCTGAAGACCGTCTTCCCCGACCGCGAGATCATCCCCCTGCCGTCCATCGCCATCCTGTCCGGCGGCGGGTCCTTCCACTGCATCTCCCAGCAGGAGCCCGCCTGATGGCCCGAACGATCTCCGTCGCCGCGTTGCAGACCTCTTACGGCGAGCACCTGCAGGCCAACATCGACAACACCATCGCCCTGATCCGCGAGGCCGCCGGCCGGGGCGCGCAGGTCATTCTGCCGTCGGAACTCTTCCAGGGACCCTATTTCTGCGTCAGCCAGGAAGAGAAGTGGTTCGCGACCGCCCATCCGTGGCGCGAGCACCCCTGCGTCACGGCGCTGCAGCCCGTCGCCGCCGAACTGGGCGTGGCCATCCCGGTGTCGATCTTCGAGCGCGAGGGGCCGCACTATTTCAACAGCATGGTCATGCTCGACGCCGACGGCTCGGCCCTGGGCGTCTACCGCAAGAGCCACATCCCCGACGGCCCCGGCTATCAGGAGAAATACTATTTCCGGCCCGGCGACACCGGCTTCAAGGTCTGGAACACCCGCCACGGCCGCATCGGCGTCGGCATC
>JBGTSL010000114.1:0-6353 GCA_041940325.1 Brevundimonas sp. | reverse complement strand
CCTGTTCTTTCCCCATCCGGTGCCGGACGAGTTCGATGCGGCGCTGGACTGGGCGCGAGAGTTGGAGACCTGGGAAGGCGCGTTGCTCTACCAGGTGAGCGAGCAGTACCGCCATGGCGGCGAGGGGGCGGTTGCCGACCCGGTGCTGTCCGAGGCGCTGCTCGAACGCGCCGCCGCGCGCGGCCATCCGGACGCGGCCTACACCATGGCCCGCCGGACGCTCGACGGCGGCGTCGCGGAGGGCGATAGGGTCGCCGCGCTCGACATGTTGTGGCGGGCCGCGCAGGGCGACCTCGTGGTGGCTCAAACCGAGTTGGCCGACTTCTACGCCGAGGCCGACCGGGATCCGCTCGACCGCCAGCGGGCCTACTACTGGCTGGTCCGCGCCCAGCGCAACGGCGCCCAGGTCGGCGACGCCGTGGAAGACGTGGCATCGGGCCTCTCCGAGGACGAGCGCGCGGATGTCCTTCGCGACCGAGCCGTGGTGCGCCTTGGCGATCTCCTCCTGACGCTCGTCCGGGGAGAGCACGCGCTCGGTGCCGTCGACGCCGAGCAGGCTCACGCACGAGCACGCGAGTACATGCAGGCGTTCAGCTTTCGCCTCCGCGGTCGAGAACGCTTCTTGATGGGCAAGATCGACAAGGCCCTACGCAAGATCGAAGAGGGCACCTTCGGACTGTGCGAGGAGTGCGAGGAACCGATCGCCCTCAAGCGCCTCCAGGCCCGCCCCGAGGCCCAGCTTTGCATCCAGTGCAAAGAGGCCCAGGAAAAAGAAGAAGCCGTCTACGCCGAAGACTAGGTCTGGCGGGCTAGGTTCGCGGTCGGCTGGAGTACGAGAGGCTGGCCGCCAGGCCGTCGCCCGCCAGAACCCACGCAAGATCGCCTCGACCACCGCCCCGGTGATCTTCGAGAACCGGCTGGCCATGCAGATCCTGTCGCCGCTGATCGGCGCCATCTCCGGGCCGTCGATCGCGCGCGGTACCTCATTCCTCAAGGACCGCCTCGGTCAGCGGGTGCTGCCGGAGGGGGTGAACCTGATCGACGATCCATTCCGCCCGCGCGGCCTCGGTTCGACCCCGTTCGACGACGAGGGCGTGGCCGTGACCCGGCAATCAATCATTGACGACGGCCATCTGACCACCTGGCTGATGAACAGCGCCGCCGCCGCCCAGCTCGGCCTCGCCTCGACCGGGCACGCCTCGCGCGGCCTCGCCGGCCCGCCGGGCGTCTCGACCCACAGCCTGACTCTCGAGCCGGGCGAGCGCGATCTCGACGGCCTGGTGGCCGATGCGGGGACGGGCCTGCTGGTCACTTCGATGTTCGGCCCGTCGCTGAACCCCAACACCGGCGACTGGTCAGCCGGCGTCTCCGGCTTCTGGTTCGAGAGCGGCGCCGTGGCGTATCCGGTCAGCGAGGTCACCGTCGCCGGCAAGCTGACCGATCTCTACGCCCGGCTACAGCGCGGCTCCGACCTCGAATTCCGCGGCGCCAACAACAGTCCGTCGCTGATGTTCGACGCGGTCGCCATCGCCGGCAAATGAGCGATCTCGCGGCTGACCTCGAGCTGATCCGAGGCGCCGCCCTCGCCGCCGGCGAACTGGCGCTGGCCGAGCGCGAGGCCGGGCTGAAGATCTGGTCCAAGTCGGGCGGCTCTCCGGTCACCTCGGCCGACATGGCCGTCGACCGGCTGATCCGGACCGCCCTGCTCGGCGCCCGCCCCGATTACGGCTGGCTGTCCGAGGAGACCGCCGACGGCGCCGAGCGTCTGACCCGCCGCCGCCTGTTCGTGGTCGACCCCATCGACGGCACCGTCGCCTATATGAAGGGCAAGCCGTGGTGGTGCATTCCCATCGCCATCGTGGAGGACGACCGCCCCGTCGCCGCCGTCATTCATGCTCCGGCCCTCGGCGAGACCTTCACCGCCGTGCTCGGCGGCGGCGCCTTCCTCAACGGCCGCCGGATCACGGCCTCCGACACCGCCGATCTGGACGACGCCTCGGTGCTCGCCGACGCCCGGCTGATGGAGGGCCCGCAATGGCCCGAGCCGTGGCCGGCCATGCGTTACGAGAAGCGCAACGCCATCGCCTACCGCATGGCCCTGGTCGCCGCCGGGGCCTTCGACGCCGCCATCGCCCTGACCCCGAAATGGGACTGGGACGTCTGCGCCGGGGCCCTGATCGTCGAGGAGGCGGGCGGCCGGGTCAGCGACCACCACGGCGGCGCCTGGCGCTTCAACCAGCCCGACCCGCGCCAGGGCAGCCTCGTCTGCAGCGCCGCGGCGCTTCACCCGTTGATCGTGCGGCGCACAGCGCCTATTCCCCTCGCGGCCCGTTAAGCCCTCCTCCCGCCGGACGCCCCATGACCAAGCCCGCCGAAACCGAAGCCCCCCAGTTGCTGCACCTCGTCATCGGCGGCGAGCTGCGCCACCTCGACGCCCCGGTGTTCCGCGACCTGTCCAAGGTCGAGTTCGTCGGCGCCTTCCCGAACTACGAAGAGGCGCGCAAGGCGTGGAAGGCGCGGGCGCAGGCGACGGTGGACAACGCCCACATGCGCTATTTCATCCTTCACGCGCACCGGCTGATCGATCCGCGCGGCGACGCCCACGAACACTGATCCAAGCGGAACTCCCTCCCCCGTTGGCGCGCTTTCGGACTATACTGTCACGCCGGACCGGGAGACGCCCATGCTGACCACCGCCCTCATCGTCCTGGCCCTGCTGGCGCTGGGCGCCGGCATCGTCATCTGGGCCACGCGCCGCAAGCCTGACCGGCCGCGCGTCGGACCGCAGGAAACCGACACCGCCTGGAGCGACCCCGTCAGCTCCGGCCAGGCCCCGACGCCGCGCGAGACCTTCACCCACGAGGATCCGCATGCGGCGGCGTCGCAGGAACCCCGCCCTTGACCCTGTTCGGCCGCACCTTCGGCGCCGAGGAGATTGCCAGCCTCATCTTCCTGTTGATGGCCCTGGTCTTCTGGATCATCGTCTGGCGGCGGGACCGTGACTCCGCGAACTGGTTCCGGAGCTGGGAGGCCGGCCGCAAGGCGCGGCGCGAGGCCGAGCTGGCTGGAGAACAGCGCGGCGACCCGCCGCCGCCGTCCGGCGCGCCCCGCGGCCCGTGGGGCTGACTACTCCCGCCTGAGCAGCTTCTCCGTCAGCAGCGTCCCCCACCACTGCGCCTTGAACTCGGCCCGGATCGCCTTCGGGTCGTAGGCGTCGCTGTCGATCCAGTCGATGAAGCTGACCCCCGTCGGCTCGACCTCCTTCAGATATTTCTCCAGCGTATAGTCCAGCACCCCGGTCAGGCCCTCGCGGTGGTGCAGGTATTTCTTGTCCAGCTGGCGGATCGCCTCCGAGATCGGCTCGCCCAGGTGGAAATGCCGGTACAGCACCGCCATCATCCCGGCCCGGTCCGCCCCCGACTTGCAGTGGATCAGCACCGGATAGTCGATGCTCCGGAACAGCTCGCGCGCCCGGTGAATGCGGTCCTTCTGCGGCGGATCGCGCGAATCCAGCGGCGCGTCGATCAGGGTCAGCCCCAGCCGTTCACAGGCGTCCTTCTCCAGCGCGTAATAGGCCTCGTCCCGCGCCCCGCGCAGGTTGATGACCGTCCGGATCCCCTGCCCCTTCCAGTACGCCAGCTGCCGCGGCGACGGCTGATTGGTCCGCACCAGATCCGGTCCCAGCCAGTGGGCGTTCATGAACCACCGCCTCAGGAAGGCGTGATCCTTCCAGACATAGTCCCATCGCGCGCGAAACCGGCCGGCCGGGGTGGTGAGGTCGTAGCGGGGCATGGGAGGGAAATAGCCGCTGGCGGAGAGCGCGTCATCCACCCGTCCGTGCTTGATGTCACCCCCGGCGAGGCCTGTTAGCGCCGTCTTAGCGCCGGCCCCTCAGGATCGCTTCGGGAGCTTCGATGGACACCGACACCTTTCTGCGCGGAATGGCCTGGACGGCGGGCCTCGGCCAGTGGCTGGAGATCTTCGCTCCGTTCGCCTTCATGCTGGCGATGCTGGGTCTGTTCGTGGTTCTCGTGCTCCGTCGGCGTCGGGGAATGGCGGTCGCCTGCCTCGTGCTCGCGGCGGCGCCGGTCCTCGGGGGCTACTGGACCCGGCGCGACGCCGCCTACGAACACGTGGAGGAGGTGGCGGCCCTCCAGGATCAGCAAGCATTGGCGGCGCGAGCGGCCGAGGTCGCCGCCTTCCCGCGCGAGCCCCTTGGCGACGACTATCCGCCGATCCTCGAAGTTCATGGAACCCTGCCGGAGAAGATCATCCGCCAGCTCCTGCGGGAGGGCGTTTTCGATGAGGTCCACGTCTATGAGCAGTATCGCTGGCGTCCGGACAATCGGGTCGTCCATTCCTTCAATCCCGCCCCGGATTGCCGCGAATTCGGTCTCGGCCACGAAGAGCGGCCCGGTGCGGACCATCGCCATCGACAGCGATTGATGGCCTGTTTTCCTCGCCTGGACGAGCGGCATGTTTCGGTCGAAGCGGCGCCCGACGCCGTCCTCTATCTGGTCGATGGCGAAACGACCCTCGGGCGGCTCCAGGGCCATCATCGGGGTCGGTTGGAGGTCCGGGTCCGCCGCGATGGCGCCGATACGCTGGTGGACTACTGGGAAGCCCCGTACGTCGCGCGCCGTCCGATCGCCCGGGTCGAAAAGGTTCGACGGCTTCCGGAGCCTGCTCCGGATTTGGACGAGCTGGCGTTCATCCGCCGTAGCGTGGGACGCCTCCATCCTACGGAGGCCCGCTCAACCGTCGCGACGCCCTGATGATCGCTCGCCTCCGCGCTTGACTTGCGCCCCCAGCCGTCCGACCTCGGACCGATGACGACGCCCGCGCCCGCCGCCGACGAGAAAGAGCCGCTGCGCCCGCTGCTGGCCCGTATCTGGCGCGACTACCTGTCCCACCACCGCACGCCCCTGTTCGCGTCCATCGCCTGCGCCGCCGTGGTCGGCGTCATGGCCGCCACCGTGCTGCAGCTGCTCGAGCCGGCCATCGACGGGCTGTTCCTCGGCCGGGCCGTGACCATCTGGGGTGTCTTCACCGTGCCGCCGGGCCAGGCTCTGACCGCCATCCCCCTGATCATCATCGGCGCCGGCCTGATCTGGACGGCCGCCGCCCTCGGCCAGGCGGCGCTGGTCAACCGGCTCGGCCACGGCATCGTCGGCGACATCCAGATCAAGCTGTTCGGCTCGATGATCCGCGCCGACCTCGCCCGGCTGCGCAGCCAGCACTCGGGCGGCTTCGTCTCCTCGGTGCTGTTCGACGCCAATCTGGTCCGCGAGGCCTTCACCCAGGGCGTCGTCAACTACACCCAGCACGCCCTGACCCTGTTCGCGGTGCTCGCCTATATGGCGTGGATCGACTGGCGCCTGACCCTGATCGTCCTGCTCGGCGCGCCGCTGATCGCCTTCGTCATCCGCCGCTTCGGCAAGCGGATGCGCAAGGCCACCACCGGGGCCATGGTCGAGACCTCCAACCTCTCCACCGCCCTGATGGAGAACCTCGACGGCGTCCGGCTGATCAAGATCGAGAACCGCGAGGCGGCCGAGGAGGCCCGCGTCGGCGAGGTCGTGCACCGCCGCCAGCGCCACGTCATCAAGTCCGCCGACAGCCGCGCCTTCGCCGGCCCGCTGAGCAATCTGGTGGCCATGTTCGTGGTCGCCGCCGTCATGGCCTACGCCGGCTGGCGCGCGCGGGACGGGGCCATGAGCGTGGGCGCCTTCGCCGCCTACATCGGCCTGCTGATGGCCGCCGGCCAGTCGCTGCGCCAGGTCACCAACCTGCAGACGGTGATGGCCGAGGGCCTGACCGCCGCCCGCCGCCTGTTCGGCGCCCTCGACATCCAGCCCGAAATCCGCGAGGCCCCCGACGCCGCCCCCCTGCCCGAGGGCCCTGTGACCGTCGCCCTCGACAAGGTCAGCTTCGCCTACGCCCCCGCCTCGGAGAACGTCGCCCCGACCCTGTCCGACGTCTCCCTGAGCGTCGCCCCCGGCGAGACCGTCGCCCTCGTCGGCCCCTCCGGCGGCGGCAAGTCCACCATCCTCAGCCTGCTGCCGCGCTTCTACGACGTCACCGCCGGCGCCGTGACCGTCAACGGTCGCGACATCCGCGAGCTGAAGCTGCACGACCTGCGCTCGCACATCGCCCTGGTGACCCAGGAGCCCTTCCTGTTCGACGACACCCTCGCCGCCAACATCGCCTACGGCCGCCCCGGCGCCTCGCAGGCCGGGATCGAGGCCGCCGCCGCCGCCGCCGCCGCCCACGACTTCATCGCCGCCCTGCCCGAGGGCTACGCCACCCGCGCCGGCGAGGCCGGCCTGCGCCTGTCCGGCGGCCAGCGCCAG
>JBGTSL010000113.1:0-6355 GCA_041940325.1 Brevundimonas sp. | reverse complement strand
GACATGGTGTTCCGCGGCGGCCCCTACGACCTCGCCAGCCCGGCCTGGGACAAGATCGCCGCCTTCGACTGGCGCGACGTCAGGGTCGGCCACCTCGACCACGGCTACACCGGGCATCCGGCGACCAAGGCCGTGGTGCAGCCGGCCAAGGGGCTGAACTGCCTGGAGCCGAGCAAGCCGGACCCGCGCGACCCGATGGACTATCCCGAAGGCCTCGGCGTGCACGGCCACTGCACCCGCACCGGCTCGGTGCTGGCCGGCATCGACCGCGACGCCGGATACCTGGGCGTCGCCCCCGGCGTGCCGCTGATCCCGTACCGGGTCAGCAACCGCAGCGTGATGAACGCGCCCGGCAACAGCCTGGCCGAGGCGGAGACCACCCATGTGGCGCAGGCGATCCGCGACGCCATCGCGCGCAACGGCTGCCAGGTGATCTCGATCAGCCTGGGCAGCGTGTTCGGCGCGCCGGACATGGGCAAGGCGGTCGACGAGGCCTATGAGGCCGGCGTGATCGTGGTCGCCGCCGCCGGCCAGGTGCTGGGCAAGATCGTCTATCCCGGCAAGTACCGCCAGACCATCAGCGTCGGCGGCACCGAGCCCGGCAACCGGCCCTATTTCACCTATGGCGGCAACAACCAGCCGGACATCTGGGCGCCGGGCAAGGCGGTCTGGCGGGCGAACTCGGAGCTGCCGGACGACGGCAAGCAGCGCTACGGCTACGATTTCGGCGAGGGCACCTCCTATGCCACCGCCGTCGTCGCCGGGCTGGCCGCGCTGTTCGTCCGCCATTTCGCCACCGAGCTCAAGCAAAAGGGCTACGTCGGCTGGCACCGGGTCGAGCTGTTCCGCTGGCTGCTGGCCAACCGCGGCAACTCGCTGGCCGGCGGCCACGACGGCAAGTACGTCCAGTTCCCCGGCGTGCTGCGCGAGACTTTCGACTGGCCCAAGGCCAATACGCTGAAGCACGCCGAAGGCAAGGCCGCGCTGACGGTGCATTGAGGGGCACGAATCCAGGACTGGCGTCGCGCCCCGGCCCCTGTACACTGCCCGCCCCACCTGTCTGACCGGAGCCGTCCTTCCCGCCATGGTTGCCCGCTGCGCCACCGTCGCCTTCCGCGGCATCGACGTCCTGCCGGTCGACGTCCAGGTGCAGTTCTCCTCCGGCCTGCCCGCCTTCAACGTCGTCGGCCTGCCCGACAAGGCGGTGGCCGAGAGCCGGGAGCGGGTGCGGGCGGCGCTGAACAGCCTGGGCCTGGCGATCCCCGCCCGCCGCGTCACCGTCAACCTGGCGCCGGCCGACATGGCCAAGGAAGGCAGCCATTTCGACCTGCCGATCGCCTTGGCCCTCCTGGCCTCGATGGGGGTGGTCCCGCCCGACGCGCTGGCGGGCTGGGCGGCGGTGGGCGAGCTGGGCCTCGACGGGCAGATCGCCCCGGTGGGCGGGACCCTGCCGGCCGCCGTCGCCGCCGACGCCATGGGGCTGGGTCTTATTTGCCCCGAGGCCAACGGGCCCGAGGCGGCCTGGGCCGGGGAGGTGGCGGTGCTGGCGCCGCGGTCGCTGATCGGTCTGGTCAACCACTTCAAGGGGGTGCAGGTGCTGCGCCGGCCCGAGCCGGGCGTGATGCGATCCGGCGACCGCATACCCGATCTCAACGAGGTCAAAGGTCAGGAGAGCGCCAAGCGGGCGCTGGAGATCGCCGCGGCGGGCGGCCACAACCTGCTGTTCGTCGGCCCGCCGGGGTCGGGCAAGTCGATGATGGCGGCGCGCCTGCCGGGCCTGCTGCCGCCGCTGACGCCGAAGGAGCTGCTGGAGACTTCGATGGTCTGGTCGGTGGCGGGGCTGATCGAGCGCGGGGCCCTGACCCGCGACCGGCCGTTCCGCGCGCCGCACCATTCGGCCTCGATGGCCGCCCTGACCGGCGGCGGCCTCAGGGCGAAACCGGGCGAGGCCTCGCTGGCCCACAACGGGGTCCTCTTCCTCGACGAGCTCCCCGAATACAGCGCCCAGGCCCTCGACTCCCTGCGTCAGCCGCTGGAGACGGGCGAGATCGTGGTGGCCCGGGCCAATGCCCACGTCCGCTATCCGGCCCGATTCCAGCTTGTGGCGGCGATGAACCCATGCCGCTGCGGTCTGGGGGGCGGCGGCAAGGGCGCCTGCGGCAAGGCCCCGCGCTGCCAGCGAGACTACCAGAACCGCATCTCCGGCCCGATGTTCGATCGCATCGACCTGACGGTCGAGACGCCGCCGGTGACCGCCGCCGACATGGCCCTGCCCCCGCCGGCCGAGGGCACGGCGGAAGCCTGCGCCCGGGTGCTTGCGGCCCGCGCCATGCAGGAGGAACGGCTGCGCGCCGCCGGCATCGACCCGGAGACCGCGCGCGACCAGGCCGTCAACGCCCGCGCCTCGGGCGAGACGCTGGATCGCTTCGCCACGCCGGACGAGGCCGGGCGAGCGCTGCTGATGCGGGCCGGCGAGGGCGGCGGCCTGACCGCGCGAGGCTGGACCCGGACGCTGAGGCTGGCGCGCACCATCGCCGACCTCGACGGCTGCGACGGCGTGCTGCGCCGGCACATCGCGGAGGCCCTGGTGCACCGGCGGTCGACCGTCGGGGCGCAGGCCGACTTCGAACGCCAGGCCGACGCCGGCGCGGGCGCCGGCCGCAGCGGCCTGCCCGCCTGGTGACAGACTTCCTTAACCGACCTGCTTGAACCAGCCTTAAGACCTGTTCGCCATGATCTTCCGGACGAGAAGGGGACAGCATGGCGCGCAAGAAGACGGCGGCTCCGGACACCATGGCGGCGAGGGCGGACGAGACCGTTCCCGAGGGCGCGGAACAGCAGTTCCTCCGCCTCATGAGCCACGAGATGCGGACGCCGCTGAACGGCGTCATCGGCATGCTGGGCCTGCTGTCGCGGACGCGGCTGGACGGCGCCCAGCGGGCCTATGCCGAGGCGGCGCGGTCGTCGGCCGAACACCTGCTGGGCCTCGTCAACGATCTGCTCGACTACGCCCGGCTGGAGGCCGACCGGCTGGAGTTCGACTCCGCTCCGGTCGATCTGGAGACCCTGGTGCGCGGGGTGGCGGAGCTGCTCAGCCCGCGGGCGCACGACAAGGGACTGGAGATCGCCTGGTCGGTGGCGCCGGAGGCCGTCGACGTCATGGCCGACGAGGGTCGGCTGCGGCAGGTGCTGTTCAACCTCGCCGGCAATGCGGTGAAATTCGCCGAGACCGGCGGGGTGCGGATCAGCGTCGAACGCTGCGGCGGCTCGCTGAAGACGCCGAAGCTGGCCTTCATCGTCGATGACACCGGCCCGGGCGTCCCGGCCGAGGCCCGCGGCCGCATCTTCGAGGAGTTCGGCCACGTCGACGCCTCGGACGCCAGCCGCTTCGGCGGGGCCGGGCTGGGCCTCGCCGTGGTCCGCAAGCTGGCCCACGCCATGGGCGGGACGGTCAGTGTCGCCGACCGGCCGGATGGTCCGGGCGCCCGCTTCCGCTTCGAGGCGGCGTTCCCGGCGGCCCGGCACATGCCCCCGCGGTGCGCCGTTTCGCTGGCGGGGCAGGCCGTCGCCGTGGTCAGCCCCGACCCGTTCGTGCACGCCGCCGCCGTGGCCCAGATCGAGGCGTCGGGCGGCAAGGCAGCCGCCAAGGCGCCGGTCGTGCTGATCGACCACGCCGCCCGCCCGGCCGGTCAGGGCCTCGTGCCCCGGCCGGCGGACGGCCGCGCCGTCGTCCTGCTCAAGCCGTCGGAGCGCGACCTGATCGCGCGCTATCGTTCGGCCGGCTTCCACGGCTATCTGATCAAGCCGCTGCGCCGCGCCTCGGTGGCAGAGCGGGTGCTGGCCGCCTCGGGCGCCCAGCTGACCATGCAACCCGGGCCGCCGCCGCCGCCGCCCGAGGACGACCGCGTCGCCCTGACCCGCTTCTCGGGCATCCGGGTGCTGCTGGTCGAGGACAATCCGGTCGGCGCCCTGTTGGCATCCACCCTGCTGCGCCGCGAGGGCTGCGCCGTCGAGACCGCCGCCAGCGGCCACGAGGCGCTCGATGCGCTGAAGCGGGCCCGCTACGATCTGGTGTTCATGGACATGCGCATGCCGGGCATGGACGGGCCGAGCGCGGCGCGCGCCATCCGCGCCCGGGGGGATGAGACGCCGATCGTGGCCCTCACCGCCAACGCCTTCGCCGAGGACCGCCGCGCCTGCCTCGAGGCCGGGATGGACGACCATCTGGTCAAGCCGCTGGAGCTGGAAGCGCTGCGCGCGGCCCTCAGCCGCTGGACGAAAACCGCGGACCGCGCCAAGGTCGCCGTCGCATAGGGACGCCGGGGGGCGTCGCACGAGGGACGCCTGATGACCGACGCCGCCACGCCCGACAAACCCGCGCGGGGACTTGGGGGATTCGCGGTCTATGGCGAGCGGCGCACGTTTGTCATGCTGCTGCTGGGCTTCGCCTCCGGCCTGCCCAACCTGCTGATCTTCGACACCCTGTCGGCCTGGCTGCGGGACGCCAGCGTCTCGCTGGAAGTGATCGCCTTCTTCGGTCTGGCGACGCTGACCTATGCGCTGAAGTTCGTCTGGGCTCCCCTGCTGGACCGGACCAACATCCCGGTGCTCACCAAATGGTTGGGCCACCGGCGGTCGTGGATGCTGGCGACGCAGGCGATGCTGATCCTCGGCCTGTGGCTGATCTCCGGATCGAACCCGCAGTCCGCGCTCGGCATGGTCGCCCTCTTTGCAGTGATCGTCGGCTTCTTCGGCGCCACCCAGGACATCGCCATCGACGCCTGGCGGATCGAGGCCGCCGACGACAGCCGGCAGGGGGCCATGGCCGCCGCCTACCAGCTCGGCTGGCGGGTCGCCCAGATCGTGGCGGGTGCGCTGCCGCTGGTTCTGGCCCAACTCTACAACTGGAATTTCTCCTATGCCGTCATGGCCGCCCTGATGGGCTTCGGCGTGCTGGGGGTGCTGCTGGCGCCGCGCGAGAAGAAGCACATCATCCGGCCGATCCCCGTCGGCGACATTCCCTCGCGTCCGGCATTCGAGCTCGTCGAGTGGGTGGTTCGTCTCGGTCTGATCGCCGTGGCCGCCCTGATCATCGGCACCGGCCTGACCGACCGGCCGGACGCCCTGCTGTGGGCCTTCGGCGGCCTGATGGATGAGCCTACCCGGGCGATGATCACGGCCGGCCTTCAGGACAGCGATGTCTACGGGGTGCTGCTGCAGTTCGCCTATGTGGTCGGCGGCTTCGCCCTGCTGGCCGCGGCCTGCTGGCCGCTTCCGGGCATGCGGACCCGGCCGGGCGCCTATCTGGCCGGCTCGTTCGGCGAGCCGCTGATGGATTTCCTGATCCGTTTCGGGAAGCTGGCGGTGCCGATCCTGGCGCTGATCTGCCTCTACCGGCTGGCGGACTTCGTGCTCAACATCATGAACCCGTTCTACCAGGATCTCGGCTTCACCAAGATCGAGATCGCCGAGGTGCGCAAGGTGTTCGGGGTCGTGGCGACCTCGCTGGGCGTGGTGGCCGGGGGCTGGATGGTGGCGCGGCTGGGTCTGATCCGGACCATGGTCATCGGCGCCTTCATGAGCCCGGTTTCGAACCTCGTCTTCGCCTGGCTGGCCACCCAGGGGCACGATCTGACCGCCCTGTTCATCGCCATCAGCGTCGACAATGTCGCCACCGGCATCGCCGGCACGGCCCTGATCGCCTACATGTCCAGCCTGACCTCGATCGGGTTCACGGCGACCCAGTACGCCCTGTTCAGTTCGCTATACGCCCTGCCCGGCAAGATCATCGCGACCCAGTCCGGGAAGATCATCGAGGGCTCGGCGCGCTGGGCTGATTCCGGCGGCTTGCCCGCCGCCTTCAAGGGCCTGTTCACGCGGATGCCCGAGGGCTCGCTGGTCGAGGGCGCGGCGAAGAGCGGGGTCTCGGTCGCGGGGCTGGGGGCCGGCTATTTCACCTTCTTCCTCTATTCGACGATCATCGGCATCTTCGCCATCTTCCTCGCCTTCTACGTCGCCAAACGGCAACCGGCGGTGATGGAGGAGCAGAAGGCGCGGGAGGAGGCGGCGGCCGCCGGGGCGCAGCCCTCCTGATCGTTCACGATGTCAAAGACCTGACCCCTCAGATCTCCTCGCCGATCGCCCCTTCCTCATAGGCGGCGAAGGTGGCGGCGGTGATGATCTCGCTGACCGAGGCGCCGAGGGGGACGATCTGGACCGAGCGTTCGAGGCCGACCAGCAGGGGGCCGATGACGGTGGCGCCGCCCAGCGCCTGGACCAGACGGGTCGAGATCGAGGCCGAGTGGATGCCGGGCATGACCAGCACATTGGCGTCCCGGGACAGGCGCATGAAGGG
>JBGTSL010000112.1:0-6442 GCA_041940325.1 Brevundimonas sp. | reverse complement strand
GCCAGCGTCCGCCGGGCCGAACAGGCCGCCGCAGCCGGGACCGTCGAGGCGGCGTGAGCCGGGCCTCAAGTAGCCCGAAAGGGCGATAGGCCCAACCGTCACGATGTAACAATTCCTCACCAACTGTGGCCCCGCCGCGCTTGCGGATTGGGGCGGGATTGGGGCACAGCCTTGCTGTGTCAGCCGCCCGGACCGCCATGCAATCCCCCTCTCTCGCCACCGTGCTCGAAAGCCCCGAGGTCCAGGCCTTCGCCACCGGCTTTCCCACCACCGTCCTCCATCTCTCGGTGACGCTCGGCCTGCTCGTCGTCGGCGCGGTGATCTACGCCCTGCTGACGCCGTGGAAGGAGATCGCCCTGATCCGCGAGGGCAACGCCGCCGCCTCGGTCGCCTTCGCCGGCGTGCTGGTCGGCCTCGCCATCCCGCTGGCGGTCAGCCTCAGCGTCTCCACCTCGGTGCGCGACATCCTGATCTGGGGCGTGGCAACCGTCGTGCTGCAGCTGCTGGCCTTCCGCATCGTCGACCTGCTGCTGACCGGCCTGCCCCAGCGCATCCGCGAGGGCGAGGTCTCCGCCGCCGTCCTGCTCGTCGGCGCCAAGCTGGCCACCGCGGTCATCCTCGCCGCCGCCCTGACGGGCTGAGCCCGTGAGCCGGCCCTCCGACTGGGTGATCTACACCCTCGTCCTCGCCGCCCTGATCGGCCTGTCGCTCGGCCAGCGCGAGAACGCCGACGCCCCGCCAGCCCCGCCGCCGCCGGACGAGATGGAAGGCGCCCTGCTCGGCCCCGTCACCCCCTTCGACCCGTCCGTCACCGTCAACGCCCCGGACATCCCGTTCCAGCCCGCCTCGGGCACCGCCTTCTCGATCGCCCGCGAGGGCCGCTGGGTCACCGCCCGCCATGTGGTCGAGGGCTGCCGGCGTCCCGCCATTATGGTCGGAGGCGGCCGCGCCGTCGCCGCCGACGTCCGCCTCGCCCCGCGCGCCGACATCGCCGTGCTGCAGACCGCCGGCGGCCCCGCGGCGCTTCCGCTCGCGGCGGGCGAGCCCCTGCGCAAGGGCCAGCGCGCCTTCCATCCCGGCTTCCCCCAGGGCCGCGCCGGTGAGGTGACGTCCCGCCTGCTCGGCCGCGAAACCCTGCGCGTGCGGGGCCGCGGCCAGCGCGACGAGCCCGTCCTCGCCTGGGCCGAGGTCGGCCGCACCGACCGCCTCGGCGGCACCCTGTCCGGCCTCTCCGGGGCGCCGGTGCTGGACCGTCAGGGCCGCGCCGTCGGCGTCACCATCGCCGAGAGCCCGCGCCGGGGCCGCATCTATACGACCGCGCCCGACACCTTCGGCCCCGCCGTCCGCGGCCTGCAGAAGGCCGACGAGCCCCTGACCGGACGCCGCATCAACATCGAGAACTACGGCCTCGTCGCCGACGAGATGCGCCGCGACCTGCGCGTGGCCCAGGTGGTGTGCCTGTCGGCCTGACGCCTACCGCAGCGTCGCCGAATCCAGGTTCAGGTCGGTCAGGGGAATGACCTCGACATCCGGGTATTTCGCCCGCAGCGCCTCGATGAAGACCGAGGCGTCGCCGACGATGACGAGGCTGGCCTCCGAACCCGGCAGGTGGTTGGCGAAGGCGCTCTCGATCTGCTCGGGGGTCACGGCCCGCACATTGCCGGCGTAGGCCGCCAATTCGCTCATCGGCAGGTCGTAAAGCGCAAGATTGGCGATGAAGCCGCCGAGGCCGTCGACGGTCTCGAGCGAGCGCCCGAAGCCGCCGATCATCACCGCGCGGCGCGGCGCCAGTTCGGCTTCGGAGACCCGCTCCGAGCCCATGCGTCCGATCTCCTCAAGGATGAGAGCGGCGACCTCCGGCACGGCGTCGTTGCGGGTCTGGGCGCTGGCGGTGAACACGCCCTCGTCCGCCCGCACGCCGAGCGAGGAGCCGGCCCCGTAGCTGAGGCCCCGCTTGATCCGCACCTCCTGATTGAGGCGCGAGGAGTAGCCGCCGCCCAGCAGGGTGTTGCCCAACGAAAGGGGAAAGTAGTCGGCGTCCGTGCGCGAGACGCCGCGGATCGCGGCCACGACCGCGGCCTGACCCGCGCCTGGCTGATCGATGACCACCACGCGCGGCGCGAGCGGCTGGCCCGCGGGATCGGCGGCGCGGGCCTGATCCGAAGGCTCGCCGCGCCAGTCGCCGAACGCCTGTTCCGCCAGGGCGCGCGCCCGATCCGGCGTGATCGCGCCCGAGAAGACCAGGGTGGCGCCGTCCGGTGCGAAGCGGGACCGGTGGAACTCGACCACGTCCTCGCGGGTGAGCTTGGGAACCGAGGTCACCGTGCCCGACCCGGGCGCGCCGTAGGGGGCCTCCCCGTAGACCACCCGGCCGATGGACTGCGAGGCGATCTGGCCCGGCTGGCTCAGGGCCACGCGCAGGCCATCCAGCGTCTGGGACTGCTGGCGCTCCAATTCGTCGGCGGCGAAGGCGGGATTGCGCACCACATCGGCCATCAGCGCCAAGGTCTGCGGGAAGACGTCGGCCGGGGCGTTGGCGTAGACATTGGTGAAGTCCACCCCGGCTCCGGCGCCGACAGTCGCGCCAAGGCCCTCGATCTCGGCGGCGATCTCCGGGGCGGAGCGGGCGGCGGTGCCCTGGGTCAGCAGGCCGGCGGTCATGGTCGCCAGACCGGGAAGCGCACCGTCGTCACGCGTGCCGGCGTCGAAGCTGAGCCGGGCGGAAACCAGCGGCACGCCCTCGGTCGGGGCGACCAGCACTCGCAAGCCGTTGGCGAGGCTGAAGTCGGCGACGGCGGGGGTCGCGGGCGAAACCTCGGGACCGGGCGCGGGGATGGCGGCTCGCTCGCCTTCGGGTAGCAGAACGGTCGGCTCGCCCACTGGCGCCAGATCGGCCACCGTCACGGGGGCGTCGACGTTCCTGTTCGGCTCGGACGGCGGATGCGCCTCGTCGGCCGGCAGGTACCGCATGGTGATCATGCGCTGTTCCGACAGATAACGGCTGGCCACCCGCCGCACATCGTCGGCGGTGACGGCCTTGATGGCGGCCACCTCGCGGTCGGCGGCGGCGGCCTCGCCATCCCACATCAGGGCGAAGCCCAGAGCATTGGCCCGGTCGTCGACGCCCTCGCGCTGGCGCAGCAGATTGGCGACCAGTTCGTTCTTCGCTTCCGCCAGTTCGGCTCCTGTGACCGACTCGTCGCGGAAGCGAGCCACCTCGGCGCGCAGACCCGCAACGCCCTCCTCGGCCGTCTTGCCGTCGGCCATGATGGCGTAGGCGGTCAGATGGCCGGCCTGGGTGGCGAAGTCGGGACTTGAGCTGGCCTGGGCGGCGATCTGCTGATCATAGACCAGCGACTGATAGAGTCGGCTGCTTTCGCCGGTCGACAGGATGCCGTCCAGCACCGTCAGGGCGGCGCGGTCCGGGTGGCCGTAGGGGACGGTCGGCCAGGCCAGCATCACCGCCGGCAGCGGCACATTGGCCCCGTAGAAGGTCGCCTCGCGGGGGCCGGTCGGCTCGGGCTCGACCACATTGTTGGCGGGCAGCGGCGTGGACGGATTGGTCAGGCCGGCGAAATACTGCTCGATCCAGCCGTCCAGCTGCGCCTGGTCGAAGTTGCCGGCGACGATCAGGACGGCGTTGTCGGGCCGGTAGTAGGTGGCGTGGAAGCGGCGGACGTCCTCGATGGTGGCCGCATTGAGCTCGTCGATCGAACCGATTCCGGGGCGACGGTAGGGGTGGTCCTGATAGATGGTCTGGGGCGCGAACAGGCCGAAGAAGCGGTTGTAGGGGTTGGCCAGATAGCTCTGGCGGAATTCTTCCTTCACCACGTCCCGCTCCGAGACGAAGACGTCGGCGTCGACCACCAGCGACCCCATCCGGTCGGCCTCGGCGAACAGCAGCCGCTCCAGATGATTGGCGGGCACCACTTCGTAGTAGTTGGTGAAGTCGTCCCAGGTGGAGGCGTTGTTGAAGCCGCCGACGTCCTCGGTCAGCCGGTCGAAGGTCTCGGTCGGCATGTTCTCGGTCGATTTGAACATCAGGTGTTCGAACAGGTGGGCGAAGCCTGACCGCCCGGCCGGATCGTCCTTGGAGCCGACGCGGTACCAGACCTGGACGGTGACGTTCGAGGTCGAGGCGTCCCTCAGGGTGTAGACCTTTAGCCCGTTCGGCAGCTCGCATTCCCGGAAGCCCAACGGCGGCGCCTCTCCTGGCGGGACGGCGGCCGTGAGCGGGGCCGGGGCGCATTTCAGGCCCGGCGCGGCGACGGTCGCCTGCACCGGCGGCGCATCGACAGTGGCGCAGGCGGCGACGCCCAGCAGCAAGGCAGAGATCGACACGGCGGCGAACAGGCGGGATTTCATGGACTCACGACTCCGGACGCCCGTCGCGTGCGGGCGAGGCGACCCTATCAGGGGGGGCATCCGGCGCACCTTACGGAGTCGTAATGCGCCGTTCAGTCCAGCCGCAACGCCTCGGCCAGCAGCTTCGCCTCGGCCGCCCGGCTCGATCCCGTGCGCCATGCGACCACGATCTCGCGGCGCGGGGCCTTCGCCGAGATCTGGCGCACGACGACGCCGGGCATATCGGCCAGGCCGGCTCGCACGGCCATCTCGGGCAGGAAACTGACCCCCAGACCAGAGGACACCATCTGGACCAGGGTGTGCAGCGAAGTGGCGGCGAAGACGTCGTCGCCCTTCGGCGGCTCGATGTCGAAGGCGGCCAGCGCCTGGTCGCGCAGGCAGTGGCCGTCCTCGAGCAGGATCAGGTCCTCGGCCTTTAACGACCCTGGCGGAATCGGCCCCGCGCCGGCGAGGGCGTGACCGACAGGGGCCGCGGCCAGAATCTCGTCGTCGCCGATGCGGGCGTGATCGATGCCGTGGGCGGAATAGGGCAGAGCGATCACGGCCGCATCCAGCTGTCCCGCCTTGAGCGCCGTCACCAGCCGCGGCGTCAGATCCTCGCGGATGAACAGCCTCAGACCCGGATAGGCGTTTCTCAGGGCCGGCAACCTGGTGGGTAACAGGAAGGGCGCGACGGTCGGGATGACGCCCAGCCGGAACCGGCCGGACAGCGGCTTGCCGGCGTTCCGCGCCGCCTCGACGAGGTCCTCGGTGCGGGCCAGCACGTCTTCGGCCCGGCGCACCGCCTCGGCCCCGACGGCGGTGAGCTGGACGTTGCCGCGGGTGCGCTCGACCACGGGCGCGCCGAGAATCTTCTCCAGCTCCTGCACCCCCGCCGACAGGGCCGGCTGGCTGACGTGCGCCGCCTCCGCCGCCCGGCTGAACGAGGCGTGTTCGGCGAGCAGCTTGAGATAGTGGAGCTGGCGAAGCGTCGGGAGCATGCACCCAGATAGGGGCTGACTATCCCGGAATCAAAGCCAATCAACTGGGCCTATCCACGTGGCGAGGGCGACGTCAGGTTTCGTTCGGCCCGAACCAGCGCATCCGGCATGCCATCATCGCCGTCTCGCCCAAGCGCTCCACCAGGCGCCAGTTGACCACCGCCCCGACGGGCGCGCCGACCACGGGGATCAGCTGCGCCAGCTTGGCCAGGTCGATGTAGTCGCGATATTCGATCTGGAACCGCCGCCAGTCGTATTCGGTGATCGCCTCCGGCTGGTCGACGCCGGCGACCCAGCGCTCCAGCTCGGCAAGGGCCTCAGGCCGACGCCGGGCGCTGGCGAAGGCAAGATGGAAGATGTGCAGCAGGAAGAGCCGCTCCCGCACCGTGTCCCCGCCCCAGCCGTAGGCGGCCACGACGTCGCCCAGCATCCGCACCTTGATGGCCATCAGGGCCGGGAAGTCCGCCCCCGCCAGCACGAAGCCGCCGGCGCCGGCGACTCCGCCCTCGACGCTGGCGGTATTGCGGTAAGTCCGGATCGCCGCCCGGGCCCTCAGCTCCCGCGCGGCCAGAGATCCGTCCGCGACCGGCCGTGTCTGAATCAGGTCCGAGCCGAACAGAATGACCCTGGTCATCGCCTCGACGCCGGAAGTGACGATGGCGTGGACCCGCTCGGGGATGATCCTGTTGATCCGGTCCTGGGTTCCGCGCGCCGCCCGGTCCCACAGGCCGGGCGGGTTCAGCACCTTTGTCCGCCACGCCTCGACCTCGTCCCGCACCGTCGCCTCGTCGACGACCGTGACCAGTTCCGACGGGGTGTCCTCAGGGCGGATGATTTCGGGCGGGCTGGCCATGGGCTCTCCTGACGCGGCGTCACGGTTGCAGGCCCGCGCGCGCGGGTCTAGACCCCGCCCGACAGCGGCCCCGGCCGCACCGACCCCTTCCTCCCGGAGACAGACAGAATGGCTCGCGCGAAGATCGCCCTTATCGGCGCCGGCATGATCGGCGGCACCCTGGCCCAGGTGGCGGCGCGCGAGGCGCTGGGCGACATCGTCCTGTTCGACAGCGCCGAGGGCACGCCCCAGGGCAAGGCGCTGG
>JBGTSL010000111.1:0-6476 GCA_041940325.1 Brevundimonas sp. | reverse complement strand
TCTGGCCCGAGGCGAGGTTGATCAGGGCCGAGGGGATGAAGAAGGGACTGACCCGGCGCGGGCCCTGCTCCTTCAGCACCAGGGCGGTGTCGGCGATGGGGCCGAGGCCGCCGATGCCGGAGCCGACCATGACGCCGGTGCGCTCCCTCTGGTCATCGGTTTCCGGCATCCAGTTCGCGTCCGCCAGGGCCTCGTCGGCCGCCGCGATGGCGTAGACGATGAAGTCGTCGACCCGCTTGCGGTCCTTGGCCGACATGATCTGCTCATGATCGAACACGCCCGGCTGGCCCGGCGCCCCGCCGCCCCGTCCGTCGACCGAGGGAATCTCGCCCGCGATGGTGCAGCCATAGCCCTCGGTGTCGAAATTGGTGATCGGCCCGATGCCCGACCGCCCCTCGACGATGCCCTTCCAGTTATGCTCGACGCCCCAGCCGAGCGGGGTGAGCAGGCCAAGGCCGGTGACGACGACGCGACGCATGCGGCGGTCCTTTGCGGTGAATCTGGCGGAGAGAATAGGGGGTGGAGGGGCGCGGGGCTAGGCGGGAGTGGGAGGGGCTGGTTCTGGCGGAGACCGTCGGCTCTGCGCCAGGAGCGGCCATAGGCTCCGTGGCGCGAACCGGACCTCCTGACCAGAGACCGCCGAAGGACGGTTGCCGATCCATCCCGGCCATTCGGCTTGTCCATTTCGGCGGACCAACTCTGACCCTGAGCGACATCGCAACCGGCCCCTTCAGGCTACAAATATGAGCGCAGACACGCTCCTGATGACGCAGCCCGGCGGATCGAAATCGTCATGTTCGGACGGGTTGGCGGGTCGCGGGAAATCGGCCACAGTCCAGCCAAAGCGAAGGATCGCCATGTTCAGGTTTCTCTTGGCCGCCTCGGCCCTCCAACTTTGCATAGCGGCCTCCGCGAATGCGCAGGAGATCGGTATTGAGCCGGCGTACGGACGGGTGAACCTGGCGGCGGGCGAAGAACACACGGTCCAGATCAAGGCAGGCGGCTCGCAGGAGGTGGCCCGGATGCTGCCGAACTGCGCCGGGTTCGTGGCGAGGGGGCCGGATTTCACAGTCGACTATACGACCGGCGAAGCCCCGCTGGTGTTCCTGGCGCACTCCGAGGCCGACACGACCCTGCTGATCAACTTCCCGGACGGCAAATGGGCGTGCGACGATAACAGCGGTCTCGACGGGCGGGATCCGGGCATGGTGATCTATTTCGCCCCTTCGGGACAGTACGACGTGTGGGTCGGCACAAAGCAGGCGGGCATGACGCCGGACGCCACGTTGCGCATCACCGACAGCGCGTCTGACCAGTAAACTTCGGGGAGCGGCGGGACGCCGGATCACGGCGGGCGGCGGTAGAATAGACGTGTGCCCAATGGGAGGGGTGATGGACTTTACGCGTAGAGGCTTCGTGGCTGGCGGGCTTGCCTTGGCGGCAGCGTCGCCAGCCCTTGCGGGCCAGTCAAACCCGGCGATCGATGCCGAGGCCGCAGACTTCCTGGCCACGACGCGCGCGCCGGGACTACAGGTCGCCATGGCGCGCCAAGGCACTCTTGGTTTCGTAGGGGCCTGGGGGAAAGCCGATCTGGCCGGCGCCCCCCTTACACATGATCACCGGTTCCGGATCGCGAGCCTGTCCAAGCCGATAACGGCGGCGGCCGTCATGCGGCTCGTCGAAGCGAGCCGCCTGACGCTGGACTCCACGGTCTTCGGACCGGGGTCGATTCTCGGAGAGCGGTTCGGTCCGACCTCCGGATCGCTTCGAGCGATCCGCGTTCGGCACCTGCTCAGCCATACGGCCGGAGGGTGGACGAACGACGGGCGCGATCCGGTCTTCGCCCATCCGGACCTCGACCAAGGTCAGCTCATAGCCCAAACGCTCGCCGAGCGTCCGCTGGAATCCGCGCCCGGCACAAGACAAAGCTACTCCAACTTCGCCTACCTGCTCCTTGGCAGGGTCATAGAGCAGGTGACGGGAGAGACCTATGAAGCCTGGGTGCGTCGCGACGTCCTCTCCCGGTGCGGGGCGGCGGGCATGCGCGTGGGCGAGGGCGCGCGGGGCGTGGGAGAGGTGGAATATCGCGGGTTGACGATCTTCGATGACCCGACCGGGGTGAACGTGCGTCGCATGGACGCGAACGGCGGCTGGATCGCCAACGCCCGGGAGCTGGCCGGTTTCGTGTCCGCAGTCGACGGGACCGAAGCTCCAGGGCGGATTCTGCGCCCGACCTCAGCCAGGCTTATGGCGACCGGACCGTTCGCTGGCGCGTCCTATGGGCATGGATGGCAGATCAATCAGTGGGACAACTGGTGGCACACGGGCATCATCGACGGCACGGCGGCCTTCATGTGCAAGTCACGAACGGGCTATGCGCTGGTCGGCCTGACCAACACCGGCGGTCCGGGCTCTGACGTCACATTGAAGCTGGACCAGATGATGTGGCGCATGGCCGCTGCGATTCCGGGATGGAGGCCTTGAGGTCGTGCCGGCCGCCTCGAGGGCGGGCGATTGTCGGATGCCGGTTACCGAAGGCCGTTCCATAACGACCGCTTCGGCGCGGCGGGTGACGCAATCTGACGTTCGCGCTTATCAACCTTGACGGTTCAGGCGCCGCCGGTTTCAGTCCTTTCCGAAGAGGTGAGAAATGGCGTTGGCACGGACTGTTCTGGCATTCGCAGCGGCGCCGTTCGCGTCGAGTTTTGCTCTTGGGGCAGCCCTCAGCGCGTCTTCAGACGCCGATCCGACGGCGTGGTTCTTCGGCACGCTGGTCTTCGGGCTCTTCGGACTCCTGTTCACGGTCCCGGCGACGGTTGTCGGGGGTCTGTCGTCATTCTTCATCCTGAAAGCGGTCCGGCGCGACGGCCTGCCCTGGTTCGTGGTGGCCGGCGCGATCGTGGGGGTGCTCTCGGGAGCGCTCTTCCTCTCCAGCGGCGGCACGCCCGACATTCAGAGAGAACCCGGCTGGGTCTTGTTGCTGATGACGACCTGCGCGGGGGCGGTCGGAGGCGGGGTCTTCGGTCTGGTCCGTGGTCCCTTCAGATCAGGGAGCAAGACCTCGGTTGTTCTTTGAACTCCTTGTGCAGCCTCACGCCGTCGCGGCCTGGAATCAGGATCCCGCTGAGTGCCGCGTGGCGTCCCCCGAACAGATCGCACGCCTCAAGGCGGCCGGGACCGACGCCGCGACGGCCGATCACCGCCAGAGGATGACGTCCTACGAAGACCGGCTGTTCGCCGAGTTCGTGGTCCCCGAAGGGCCGTGGCCCTCGCCACCCCCTGACGCGCGTGTGTTGTTTCGGACGATCGCCCCGCCGGGCGGCCTATACGGCAACACCATCTGGACGGCCGTCTGGCAGGAGAGCGACGGATCCTGGTGGTTCTGGAAGCAGGACCGTGACCCGCGGATGGTCCCCCAGCCTCCCCAGCCCGGAAGCGCCCCCCGGGTTGTATCGGACACTGAGCGATGGCCGCCGGCCAGCGGTCGCCTTCGCGCACAGAACGTGCAGGCTATCGAAGCCAGCCTCTCCGATCCCTGCCGTGCGGCGGCGGGTCCATTCTGGCCCGGCGAGGTTCCCTATGTGCCGCCGCCTCCGCCTCCCGGAGCGCCCATGCTTCCCCCGCCACCCCCGACTCCGCCCGTTCCGGATTCGACCGTCGTCTATGTCCAGATGACCGAGCAAGGACAGCCCATGCAGCGGCTCGGCGCCTGGGGCACGGGGCATGGCAACCGGCTCATCAGCGCCGTCGCCTGGCCTCAGGCGGAGGTGGAGTAGGCGATGTTCCGAGCCGTCCTCGCTCTGGCGCTCGCTTTCGCCCCGCCCAGCCCGGTAAACGGTGCTTCCTCCGTGCCCGAGGCGGAAATCGTCGTGCTCGCCACGGGCGGGCCTGGCGACCCGCTTGCCGGCCAGACCGTGCGGCTGCTGGAGGCGCTCGAAGCTGACGGCAGCTTGCGTTACGGCCGCCCCTCGTTCGACGGCGAAGTTTTCCGCCACTGCCTGACCCACGACCCCGACCCCACGCACGAGCGCGTCGACTGCGTGCGAACTTCCACACCCGAACGCGCAACCGCGGCGCCATTGGTGGTCATCGTGCTGGGCTACACGCGCGAGCGCGGCTCGTACCAGCGGATGCAGTGCATCGGCCCGGCGGGAGAGGGCTTCCTCCGGTCGATCTACGTCCGGGACTTCGATCATCCGAGACCCGACGTCTCGGGCGGGACCCGAACTGCGGCGCTTCGATGCATCGAGGAAGGGCTGGGTTCCCGGCCCCAGAACAGAGATTGATTCCCTCGCACTCCAGCCGTGGACCTGCGGGCCGCATTCCGGGAGCCAGTTGAATGAGACACCTCACACCCATCGCCCGCTCGCTTGCGACCCTCGCGATTCTGTCGTCGGGGGCGCCAAGCTGGCCCGCGGCGGCGCAGCACATCGAGCCCGAGCGTCCCTCGTCGACCCAGCAGCGGGGCAGCATCGGTCAGCCGTTCCCGGGCATCGTCAAGGATCTTGAAGTGATCGGGCCCGATCGCTTCGTGCTCACGATCAGTGATCGGCCCGAAGGCCGGGGCACGGATCAGGTTCAGGTCTACACCTCCTCCGAGGGCCTGGTTGGCCGCCCCTTCGTGCCCGACCAGAGAACGGTCTTCGATGTGGCGCCCGCCTCGGATGGCGGTTTCTGGGTGCTCTACTACACCGCGGATGAGATCGCCGAAGCGCATGCTCCGGCGGCGGGCATGAGGCTCCAGCGGTTCGACAGGTCGGGGGAGCCTGTCGGGGAGAGCCGGCTGCTGACGGAGTCGTTGGCTGAAGCCGCCGCCGCCCAGGAGGCCCGCAGGGGATGGATCATCCCTCTTGGGCTAGAGGTGGCCGTCGTGTTCACGAGCTTCACCCCGGCTACCCGATCGCACGCCTTGCGGTTCACGATTCTCCATCCGGATGGCGAGGAATCGGCGACCGAAGTCCTCGAGGAAGACCTTTCGCATATGCCGAATGTGTCTTCCGTCGAGTTGTTGAACGGGGGCGCGGTGATCGCATGGGGAACCGGCGATCCAATGGGTGAACGGCTGTCTCTGACGATGCTGGACCCCGGTCGTGGATGGACCGACTCCGTGCAGTCGATATGGTCCTCGTCGCCCCGTCGTGGCCGAGCGTCCAACCTCCGTTTGATACCGATTGCCGGCACCGACCAGTTTGCGGCCTTTTTCCTCACCCGGTCCGCCCACGTTTGGCAACGATTCGACCAGAAAGGCGTGGCCAAATCTGGGGTCGAGGCCTATGGCGCCATCCGTTCCTTCATCGCACCCCTCGCTATTGATGACGGGCGACTGGTCTACCTCGGCGGTGGTCGCGGCTGGCCCACGCGCGTCTACACCGTCGCCCCAGGCGCCCCGCAACTCCAGAACGTCGAGGGATTGGAGGCCGACATCACGGCTTTTGCCTTGGAGAGCCTCGAAAGCGTCGTTGTGGCTGCGGTTGTGCCTTCGTCTACCGAACCGGACGATGAACAGCAGCCGTTCTCTTACCTCTACCGCTTCCGGCCCTAAGGCCGTCGATGCGGTCCGCCAACTTCGGGGTGCGCCTTCTTGGGCGAGCAACTCGAGCGCAGGTGTGGCTCGGCGTCGATCCCGGCCCGCCTTCAAGCAGATGCCTTGCCTGCTGTTCCGACCAGGTGAGGCCGCTGGTGAGCCGAAAGCGGACGTTTCGGATCGCCGCTTGAAGTCAAATGCGGATGCACTGGATTTACGTTCCAACCCCGGGATGGAAGCGGAACTGCCGAAAGTCAGAAAGAAGTCAGAAGCGGCCCTAACCCTTTCGCCCTCCAACGCAAAAAGCCGCCGCGCGCCCTTCGGCGTCGCGGCGGCCCTGATGCCGTCCAAAAGGACCGGCGGGCCTTACCCCGCCAGCTTCTCGTCGATGAACTTCACCGCGTCGCCGACGGTCTGGATGTGTTCGGCGGCGTCGTCGGGGATCTCGATGTCGAATTCTTCCTCGAAGGCCATGACCAGTTCGACGTTGTCGAGCGAGTCGGCGCCCAGATCGTCGATGAAGCTGGCCTTTTCAACGACCTTTTCCGGATCGGCGTCCAGGTGGTCGATGACGATCTTGCGGACGCGTTCCAGGGTGTCGGACATGGGGGTCTCTGCTCGTTGGGCCGCCGGGGCGGCTGTTGTTTCGTCTTTGCCGTATGACGACGGCGACGGCCGCGCAAGTCTTCAACGAAGACTCAGGCGAACCGGTTGCGTGGGGTTTAGCACGGGCGGGGCGGGAGGAAACAGGGTGTTGCGGAGTGTGATGGGGGCTTGGACCCCCGCTTCCCTCTCCCGATGGGAGAGGGCTTGAGCGCCCAGGAGCCCGCAAGGGCGGCTGGCTGCGCGAAAGGGTGAGGGTCGACAGGCGCAGGATTCCCGCTGACGGCAGCCCCTCACCCTTTCGCCTTGCCGATCGCTTCGCTCCCGGAGGCTCAAGCCCTCTCCCGCC
>JBGTSL010000110.1:0-6483 GCA_041940325.1 Brevundimonas sp. | reverse complement strand
CAGCGCCAGCGCATCGCCATCGCCCGCGCCTTCCTCAAGGACGCCCCCATCCTGCTGCTCGACGAGGCCACCTCGGCCCTCGACACCGAGAGCGAGGCCCTGGTCCAAGCCGCGCTCGAACGCCTCATGGAAGGGCGCGCCACCCTGATGATCGCCCATCGACTGTCCACGGTCCGCAACGCCGACCGCATCTACGTCGTCGAGGCCGGCCGCGTCGTCGAAACCGGCGACCACGCTCAGTTGGTCATGAAGGGCGGCCTCTACGCCCGTCTGGCGAAGCAGCAGTCGCTGGACGGCGAGCCCGCCACGGTCGCGACCGTCGCATGAGGCCGCTGCGCAACCCGCTGATCCAGTCGGTCCTCGCCTGGGTCCTCGCCCGGTGGATGCAGTTCTGCTTCGCCACCATCCGCTGGACCCGGCAGAACGAGCAGGTCGCAGAGGCCATCTGGAACCAGGGCGGCGGCGTCCTCTGCGCCTTCTGGCATTCCCGTCTCGGCCTCTCGCCGGCCGCCTGGCCGCTCGACCGCGCCCAGCCGGCCAAGGGCCTCGCCTCGCTCAGTCCGGACGGCGAGTTCATCGCCCGCGCCATGGCCCTGCAGGGCATCCCCAGCGTGCGCGGCTCCTCGGCCAACAAGGACAAGGCGAAGGCTTCCAAGGGCGGGACCCAGGCCCTGCGCGACGGCCTGAGACAGCTCAAGGTCGGGGCCTTGGCCCTGACCCCGGACGGCCCCCGCGGACCGTCGCGCCAGATGGCCGAGGGCCTGCCCCTGCTGGCCAAGCTCTCCGGCGTGCCCGTCCTGTTCCTCGGCCTGTCCTGCCAGCCCGCCATCCGGCTGAACAGCTGGGACCGGGCCCTGATCCCCCTGCCCTTCGGCAAGGGCGCCATCGTCTGGGACCGCGCCGACTTCCCCGAGGGGGCCGAGGTGGCCGAGGTCGCCGCCGACTGGGCCGATCGCCTGACCGCCGTCGAAGCCCGGGCCGACGACCTCACCGGGCTGGAGCGCGTCTGACGTGAGCCTCGCCCTGATCGCATACCGGCTCCTGACCCGCCTGATCGAGCCGCTGGCCCCGCGCCTGCTCGATGCCCGCGCCAAACAGGGCAAGGAGGACCCGGCCCGGGTCGACGAACGCCTCGGCCTCGCCTCGCAGCCCCGCCCGACCGGCGAACTGGTCTGGCTGCACGGCGTCAGCGTCGGCGAGACCCTGTCCCTGCTGCCGGTGGTCGAGCGCCTGCGCGCCAAACGCCCCGACCTGACCGTGCTGGTCACCTCCGGCACCCTGACCTCGGCGACCCTGCTGGCGAAACGCCTCCCGCCCGGCGTCATCCACCAGTTCGCCCCGGTCGACACGCCCGGCGCCGTCCGCGCCTTCCTCGACCACTGGCGGCCCGCCGCCGCCGTCTTCGTCGAGAGCGAGCTGTGGCCTAACCTGATCCTCGAGGCCCGCCGCCGCGAGGTGCGACTGGTCCTCGCCAGCGCCCGCATCACCGAAAAGACCGCCGAGGGCTGGCGCCGCGTCCCGGGCGCCGCGCGACGGGTGCTCGCCGCCTTCGACCGGGTCCTGCCGCAGGACGCGGCCTCCGCCGACCGGCTGGAGAGACTGGGCGCCCGCATCGACGGCCATGTGAACCTCAAGCTGGCCGGGGCCGCCCCGCCGCACGACCCCGGCGCCTTCACCCGCCTCAGCGCCGCCATCGGCGACCGGCCCGTGGTCGTCGCCGCCAGCACCCACGACGGCGAAGAGATCGCCTTGGTCCGCGCCCTCGACAAATTGGCGGACCGCCTGTGCCTGATCCTTGTGCCCCGCCATCCCGAGCGCAGCGCCGCCATCGCCGCCGCCCTGACCCGCGACGGCTATCGCTTCGCCCTCCGCTCCGACGGCCGCGAGCCCGACCGCGACACCGACCTTTACGTAGCCGACACCCTCGGCGAGATGGGCCTGTTCCTGCGTCTCGCCGACGTGGTGGTCATGGGCGGCAGCTTCTCGGCCGCGCTCGAGAAGCCCCCGGTCGGCGGCCACAATCCGCTTGAGCCCGCGCGCCTCGGCAAGCCCGCCGTCACCGGTCCGGACATGTCGAACTGGGCGGCCGTCACCGACGCCCTGGTGCAGGCCGGCGGCCTGGCCATGGTCGAGGCGCCCTGGGACCTGCCCGCCGTCCTCGCCCCCCTGCTCGCCGACGACAAGGCCGCCCGGGCCATGGGCGAGCGCGGCCGCCGCGCCGCCGCCGAGGCCGGCTCGGGCCTCGACCGGCTGTGGGACAGCCTGACGCCCCTGCTGCCGCCCCCTCCGGCCCGGGGGCGCGGATGAAGCTCAACACGCCCCGCTGGTGGTACGACCGCGAGCGCCGCCACGTGCCGATGACGCGGCTGCTGCTCAAGCCGCTGTCGTGGATCTGGGCCGCCGTCACCGCCCGGCGCATCGCCCGCGCCGAGCCGGTCGACCCCGGCGCAGCCGTCATTTCGGTCGGCAATCTGACCGTCGGCGGCTCCGGCAAGACGCCGGTGGCGCGCGAGGCCCTGCGCCTGCTGCACGAGGCCGGGATCGAGGCCCACGCCCTGTCGCGCGGCTACGGAGGCCGGCTGAAGGGCCCGCTGCGGGTGGACCCTGCGGTTCACACCGCCGCCGAGGTCGGCGACGAACCCCTGATGCTGGCCCTCGGCGGTCCCGCCTGGATCGCCCGCGACCGCGTCGCCGGCGCCCGCGCCGCCGCCGAAGCCGGCGCCCGGGCCGTCGTTCTCGACGACGCCCACCAGAACCCGGCCCTGAAGAAGTCCCTCAGCCTCGTCGTCGTCGATGGCGAGACGCGGGATGGCGAATGGCCCTTCGGCGACGGCGGCGTCTTTCCCTCCGGCCCGATGCGGGAGCCGCTGCGGGCCGGCCTCGCCCGCGCCGACGCCGTGATCGTACTGATGCCCGCCGACGTCCCGCACGCCGACCCGGAACTGGTCGCCGCCCTCGAACCCCTGCCGGTCTTCGTCGCCCGCCTTGTGCCGGCCGCGCCGCCGCCGGACGGGCCTGTGCTCGGCTTCGCCGGCATCGCCAAGCCGTGGAAGGTCGAACGCGCCCTCGACGCCGCCGGCGCCGAGCTGGTCGACTTCGCCCCCTTCCCCGACCACGCCGCCTTCCGCGAAGGCGACCTGCGCTATCTCGCCGACCGCGCCGCCCGGTCCCACGCCCGTCTGCTGACCACCGAAAAGGACTGGTTCCGCCTCACGCCCGAATGGCGCGAGCGGGTTGTCGCATGGCCCGTCAAGGCCAGCTTCGACGACGAGGCGGGATTCCAGCGGCTGCTGCTGGGGGCGGTTCACTCCTCCCGGTAAATTGCCCCGCCCTTCATCACGAACCGCACCCGCTCCAGCTCGGTCACGTCGGCCAGCGGATCGCCGGACACGGCGATCAGATCCGCCGGCATACCCGGCGCGAGCCGCCCAGCCTCGGCCTCGATCTTCAGATGCGCCGCCGCATTGACCGTCGCCGTCTGGATCGCCTCCAGCGGCGTCAGCCCGGCCCGCGCCAGCAGGGCGAACTCCTGCGCGTTGTCGCCGTGGGCCGAAACCCCGCTGTCGGTGCCGAAGGCGATCCGCACCCCGCCGTCGTGCGCCCGTCCCGCCATGGCCAGCATCAGCGGCCCCGCCTCCAGGGCCTTGGCCGTCTGCGCCGGGGTGAAGAAATTGTCCGGCCCCGAGGCGACCCGCGCCACATAGTCCCCGGCCATCAGCGTCGGCACCAGATAGACCCCCTCGCGGCGCATCAGCCGGATCGACTCGGCGTCCAGATAGGTGCCGTGCTCGATCGAGTCGCCGCCGGCGCGCAGGAAGCTGTTGATCCCGTCGGCGCCGTGGGCATGCGCCGTCACCTGCCGCCCCATCCGGTGCCCAGCCTCGACGATCGCCGCCAGTTCGGCCTCCGAGAACTGCTGGCCCAGCCCCGCCGCCGTGTTCGACAGCACCCCGCCGGTGGCGGTGATCTTGATGATGTCGGCGCCCGACCGCACCTGGGTCCGCACCGCCCGCATGCAGTCCTCGACGCCCGAGCAGACGCTCTCGGACGACAGCAGGTGCATGACGTCCTCGCGGTAGCCGTTGGCGTCGCCGTGGCCCCCGTGGATCGACACCGAACTGCCCGAGGCGATGACCCGCGGCCCCGGCACGTCGCCGCGCCGGATAGCGTCGCGCAGGGCGAAGATCGCTTCGTTGTTCGCCCCCAGATCGGCCACCGTGGTGAAGCCCGCCATCAGCGTCCGCCGCGCATGCCGCGCCCCGACGAAACCCCGGTCGGCGCTCGACAGCGTCACCGCCTCCAGCCGCCCGTTCGGGTTCTGCTGGCTGGTTAGATGGACGTGGCTGTCGATCAGCCCCGGCAGCACGAAAGCGTCGCGAAGATCGACGACCTGCCCCTCACCGACGAAGCCGTCGCGCACCTCGACGACCCGGCCCCCCTCGATCACGAGAGTTTTATCGCGCTCGACGGAACCCGTCGCCGGATCGGCAAGAAGCCGCCCCACTTGCACGAACACCGTTCCCCCGGACGGGGAATCCGGAGCCGCGGCGGGCGTTTGCGCCTCGGCGGGGCCCGGCATGAATATGGCGGCCGCGGCCACCAGTGCTGTGATCGACTTCACGAAACCCTCCCGGAACGCCTTCTTCACCTTAGACCGGCTATCCTCCACGCCAAGGCTCAGGTTGCTACGGGCGAAATCATTTGAAACAACCCGTGACTTCTGGAACGTGCGAGGGGCGTCGCATGCAGTTGGCGAGACGTGGATTCATTCTGGGCGGCGCGGCGCTTGTGTCGGGGTGCGCCACCGCGGCGGCCCGGCCGGTCGTCACTGCGGCGGCGCAGCAGGTTCCGCCGACGCCGACGATCCAGGTCGAGCGCCCCGCCGAGGTCATCACCGCCCAGCTCAACTCCACCCGTCCGCTCGACCCCCGCGGCTCGGTGCGCAAGGAGCTGATGGACCGCGCCCTCGCCGCCCTCGACATCCATCAGGGCAAGATCACCCAGCGCGACCGCATGTATCTGGTCGACTTCAAGAAATTCTCGGGCGACGAGCGGCTGTACGAGGTCGACCTGCACGGCGGCGCGGTCACCCTGATGCGCACCACCCACGGCCGCGGCTCCGACCCGTCGCACACCGGTTTCGCCCAGCAGTTCTCGAACACCCCCGACAGCTACATGTCCTCGGTCGGCGCCTACGCCACCGCCGGGGCCAGCCACGGCGCCCAGCAGGGCCCCAACGTCCTGCTCGACGGGCTGGAGTACACCAACAACCTCGCCCGCGAGCGCGCTATCATCGTCCACGGCGCCGACTACGCCGACCCGGCCTTCCTCGCCCGCGAGGGCAAGCTGGGCCGCAGCTACGGCTGCTTCTCCGTCGCCCACCACGACCTCCCGGCCCTGCGCGAACGCATGGGCGAGGGCCGCCTGCTGTTCGCCTGGGCCTAGGGTTCAGGCCGCCGGGCGCCGTGTCGGATGAATGCTATCCGAACCTCGTCGGGCAAGACGACATATCGAATGACGTAGGGTGGCACGGTCGTCAGTTCGCGGACGCCCGACCGTACAGGCCGCCCCCGGTCCGAAAAGGCGACAAGACCGTTGGCGGCGTTCACCAACCTCGCGGCCACGCGTGACGCGGCCCTTGGATTGGTCTGCGCGATGTAGGTCCGGATCGCCCTGAGGTCGTCGATCGCATCAGTCGACCAGATTAGTCGCCGCACTTGGGTGGCGGCAGCTCGTTGTCCGTTCCCCAGGATTTCAGCCAGCGCACCACGGCCTCATGCGTTATGAATCGGCCGGCGTCGATGTCCGCCATCGCCTTCTGCTCGCGCGCATCCAGCTCGACCGCCTCTTCGAGGAAGACGCCCGGCTCCTCGTCGAATTCGTTGCCTTGATCACTCATGCGGCGACGATAGCACGGCCGGCGCCGGTCCTCATCCGCCTTCAACCGGACCGGTCAGCCCGGCCGCGCCTTCAACCCCCGGCGCTTCCCGCTTCCCGCTCCATCGCCCGCCAGCCGATGTCCGTGCGGTGGAACCCGCCCGGCCAGTCGATCGCCTCGATGGCGGCATAGGCGCGGTCCCGCGCTTCGGCCAGGGTCGCGCCGAGCGCCGTGACGTTGAGAACCCGGCCGCCGTCGCTCAGCGTCCGGCTGTCTTCGTCCCGCGTGCCGGCGCGGAAGACGGCGACGCCGTCCATCGCCTCGACCTTCTCCAGCCCGCCGATCGTCTCGCCCTTGGCGTAGCCGCCCGGATAGCCCTGCGCGGCCACGGTGACCGTCAGCGCCGCCTCGGGCCGCCAGTCGACCGGCAGATCGGCGAGCCCGGATCCCGGCCCTTTGGCCGCCGCCAGCAGCAGCGGCAGCAGATCGGAGGCGAGCCGCGGCAGCACGACCTGGGCCTCGGGATCGCCGAACCGGACATTGTACTCGACCAGCCGCGCCCGGCCGTTCTCGATCATCAGCCCGACGTAGAGCACGCCGGAATA
>JBGTSL010000109.1:0-6508 GCA_041940325.1 Brevundimonas sp. | reverse complement strand
CTCATCGTCCCAGGGGAAGGTAGGTCGCCCGCAGACTACCTTGCTGCCGGCCTCAAAGGCATAGAGCCCGAAGGCTCTCGCCCCACTGGTTCGATGTGGGCTTCGGCATTCCAGTTCGACGGAAGCTTGGTCAACCTGCGGGCGGCTGCCCCGGCGCCGCAGGGCCTCCTGCTGGAGGGTCAGTTTCGACATGGTCATTCCGTTGGGCGGCGGGAGTTACCGCGTGCGCGGCCCGATGTCACCCGATGTGAATACCCCCTCGCCACGCAGGGCTATCGGAGTCATTGTCCGGTCAGGCGAGACGGTCCGGTCACGCAATCGGGCGCCGCCTTTGGAAACGCAAAGGAACGGCCATGGCTCGCGACCATCCCGCCGACTCCCGCCCCGAGGGCGGCCCCCACCCCGCCGTCAGTCTGATCCTCGGCTTCGGCCTGATCATCCTCGGCGCCACATTGGTGCATGTGGTCTTCAACGTGCTGGTCTAGGGCGTGGCGGGGGCGGCGTCCTCGCCTTCGGCGTCCGGGGCCGGTTCCGGCGGCGCCTCGACCATCCCCGGCTCCAGTCCGGCGAGCGCGCTGGCCTCGGCGAGCAGGTCGCGGACGGGCTGCAGGCTCGCGCCGCCGTGCGGATTGTTCGCCATCGGGCGCAGGACGGACACGGCCTCGAGATACCGCTCACGCGCCATCAGGACCCGCGCCGCCGCATAGGCCGTCGAACTCAGCTGCGGCGCCAGGCGATAGGCGGACTCCAGCACCACCACATCGTTGTCGGAAGGATAGTTCGCGGCGTCCTTTCGGCTGCGGGCCAGGGCCATATAGATCCTGAAATCGAGCGGATCGGCCTGATAGGCCGCGCCGAGATGCCGGGAGGCGCTCTGCATCATGGCCAGCCGGGCGGCGTCGTCCGTTGTATCCTCCGCCTGGTCCAGCAAGACGCTCGCCAGGAGCCACCGCGCCTCCGCGTCTTCGGGATTGGCCGCCACGACGGGTTCCAGCACCGCGGCGGCGCGGACAGGATCTTCGGCGCGTCGCAGAATCTTGGCCAGGGCCACGGCGGCCATCCGGTCCCCGGGATAACGGGCGGCGACCGCCTCCGCCTGCGCGACGAGCTGATCCCGATCGTCGCCGAGGGGGCGCGTGGATCGCAGGTCCAGCCACATCGAATCCCCGGCACCGGCGGACAGGGGCGTCACCGTCACCTCCGCCCGGGGGAGGGCCTCGGGCAGGGTGTAGGTGGTGATCCCCCGCCCGAGGTAGGAGCGCAGTTCCCTCGCCAGTTGCTCGGGCGTGCGGCCGATGTGCGCTTCCAGCGCGTCCATGGGATCCTCGCCGCCGGCGACGGCGGCCAGATAGGCGGAAAGCTGCCGCTGCCGTTCCGGATCACCGAGCATATAGTGGGTGAGCGCCCAGGCCTGGGCGTAGTAGGCCGCGGCCCGTTCGACGGAGGTTGTCGACAACCGCGAGCGGAGGACATCCTCCATCGGCGCCCAGCTGTTGGTCTGGATCAGCGAGTTGATCCGCCCGGGCCGGTACAGGCCGTACTTCACGCGGCTCATGCCCATCTCAGACGGGGCGAAATACTCCGCGAACCCCTCCACGAACCAGCCGGGATAGGCCTTGTTGTGGTACTGGAACATGAAGTGGTGGCCGTACTCGTGGAACAGGGTGGTGTCCCCCATCGAGCTCTGGCGATCGACAACCGCGAAAATCCGGTCGTCGGTGCGGCTGTAGAAGCCGGCCACGCCTTCCCTGACGGCCGGAGAGATCGCTTCCAGGTCGTCCCGGCCGTCAGCGAGGAAGATCCAGAGCTTGGGCGGGATGACGTCGTCGTTCGTCGGGGGCAGGAACATCCGCAACAGGGCGTCGAAGCGCTCGACCTTGCGGGCGTACTCGCTGATCTCGCCGCGGCTGGTGTCGCCGATGATGACGAAATGCTCGGTCTCGGCGCGCAGCCATTCGGCGTGCGCCGGCGAAGCGAACGCGATCAGCGCGGCGAGCGCGAGAAGGAATGGTCTGGCCAGCCTGGCGGTGCTCATCGCCGCTCCCCGTTTCCGGGAGGCAGCCTATCGGCTCGCGGTCCGGCTGTCCAAGTCCGGGAGGGCAGGCGCCGGTCCTAGGCCGCGAGGCGCATCCACACGGCCTTGTCGGCGGCGACGGCGTCCAGCTTGCCCTTGGCGGCGCGGGTCTTCAGCTGGCGCATCACCGGTTCGGGCAGGGCGCAGAACTGCGGCTCGACCAGGTCGGGATCGCAGCCGGCCGCCGGCGCCGCGAACAGGGCGGCGTTGATCTCGGACGACCGGTCGTGGATCAGCCACGCCAGACGGCGCGCCCGCTCCGGATCGTTGTGGTGCAGCATCGGGTCTTCGGCGAACAGTTCGCAGCCCAGGGCCAGCACATAGTCGAAGCCCAGCTTCTCGAACCGGCGCGCGTCGCCGGGCGTGACCGGGCAGGCCTCGTCCAGGTCGAACACAACGTCGTTCAGAAGAAAGAGCATTCGGCTCACCCACCATCACACCGGGCTCATTTCGACCCGTTACGCCTGACCATAGGCGCCCACGCTTGCGGTTCCGTTCCCGAACGTCGTTAAGGATTTCGCACCGGCGGGCGGGGCGGAAAGGGCTGGTTAGGGAAGGGTCGAGGGTCGAGGGTCGAGGGTCGAGGGTCGAGGGTCGAGGGTCGAGGGTCGAGGGTCGAGGGTCGAGGGTCGAGGGTCGAGGGTCGAGGGTCGAGGGTCGAGGGGAGGATATCATTCCCTCGATGGCGGATCGTCGAGGCGTCGCTTGAGCTGGGTCAGCATGCGGCTGAGTTCGTCCGCGGCGGAGAGGCTGGGGGATATGTTCTCCTGGCTCAGGTGTCCCACCCGTGCAGCCAGCAACAGGAAGGTCTGCGTCTCCGCGAGTGATCCCCGGGCGATGCCGATGAAGCGGGCATAGTCCTTTCGGGTGCCGCGCTGGTAACCCTCGGCGATATTGGCCGGAACCGAGGCGACGGCGCGGGTCATCTGGCTCGTCATCCCGAACTGCCCAGATTTCGGCATCTGGCCAACGAGACCGTAGACCAGTGCCGCAAGGTCCATGGCCCGATGCCAGACTTGCAGGTCAGTGTAGCCGGCCATTCCATCCTCCCTCGACCCTCGACCCTACCCCGCCACCTTCTCCGTAATGAAATGCCGCCCCTCCCGGTCCTCGATCTCGACGATCCAGAGATCGGGATCGTAGCGGATCTGGCGCCGGAGGTAGTCGTCGAGTTCGCTCTCGAATTCGCTTTCGACCGGCTGCATCCACAGCCGCTCGCCGTCGGGCCCGAACGCCTCACTATAGAGTCTGGCGCGGCGGGCGGAGGTGTCGAACGCCTTGACGATGACCGTGCCGGCCCGCGGATCGCCCTTGCGCGCCACGGTGGCGAAGGCGCCGGCCAGTTCGGCGCGGCGGATCAGGGCGGAGACCCACAGGTCGGTGGAAAGAAGCAATTCGCTAACCCTGATCGGAAACCGGACCGGAACGCGTGATGCGTAGGGTGCGGCCCATGACGATAGGGCAGAACGCCAGCGCCGCCAAAGCCGTCCTGATCGCCGCCGCCGTGCTGGCGACGCCGGCGCCGGCGTGGGCGGGGCCCGCCGACACCTATTACGAACGCGCCTTCGTGGTCGCCGCCGATGCCCGTTGCGGCCTGTTCGACGATCGCGTCGACGCCGCCCTGACCGCCGCCACGGCCCAGGCTCGCGGCGCCGCCCTGCGTTCGGGCGCGGCCGAGGCCGACCTCAAGGCCGTGGCCGCCCGCGCCGTCGCCCGCGCCCGCGCCGTCTCCTGCCGGGACCCGCAGTTGGCCGTGGTCCGCGACCGCGTCGACGGCGCCTTCTCGGGCTGGGCCCGCACCCCGCGCATGACCTTCCCCGGCAAGGCCCGCCCGTGGGTCGCCGACCGTAACGCCTGGTCCCGCCCTGGCTGGCGGCTGATGCAGGCCTCCCGCGTCGGCGCCTCGCCCGTGACCTTCGGCTATGGCGGCGAGGCTGAGGGCGCGGCGCTGACGGCGGTGGTCTCCTTCGTCGGCCGCTCGCGCCCCTATGCGGCCCGGATCGTCTTTCGCGACGAAGCGAAGGCCCCCCGCGCCTGGCTGTCCGGCGACGGCCTGGCTCCCGCCTCCGCGCGGGCCAGCGTCTGGGCCACGGGCGTCTCCGTCGCCGACGCCGGCCTGCTCTCCGAAGGTCGCCGCGCCGGCGACGCCTGGCGCTTCCCCGCCTCGGCCGCCGACCGACTGGCGCGCCTCGACCCGCGTGAGACCTTCCTGGTCGAGTTTCACTTCCGCGACGGCAGCGTGGCCCGGGCGCCCTTCGAGGCCGGCGATTTCGCCGCCGGCCGCGCCTTCATGGCCATGGGGGCGCTATAGCCCCTGGGCCCTGGCCCCTCGCCCCGGACCACAAGCGCCGAGCGCAGATCGACCCCACCCTTAACCCCTCGTTTACCACGCAGGCGGCAGTTTCTGCCTAGCGGGCGTGTTCAGGTTTCCCGCGTGTATCGGGGCGGAACGCGTGGGCGGCTTCACGGCGGCGTTGCAGAGATTCGGGATCGGTCGCCTGACCGTGGTGCTGGGCGTCGCCGCCGGCGTCGCGGCGGTGCTGGTCGCGGTCATGCTGCGCATCGGCCAGGCCCCCGACGCCCTGCTGTATTCCAACCTCGACCTGCGCGAGGCGTCGGAGATCACCACGGCGCTGGACAGCGCCGGCATCAAATATTCCTCCAAGGGCGACGGCTCGACCATCTTCGTCAGCCGCGACCAGGTCGGCGAGGCCCGCCTGCTGGTCGCCGGCAAGGGGCTCGTGACCTCGGGCAGCGTCGGCTACGAAATCTTCGACAACCAGTCGGTGCTGGGCCAGACCGAGTTCCAGCAGAACCTCAATGAGAAGCGCGCCCTCGAGGGCGAGCTGGCCCGCACCATCATGACGATGCGGGGCATCACCTCGGCCCGGGTGCTGATCGCCCTGCCGGCGCGCCAGCTGTTCCAGACCGCCGCGGCCCCGCCGACCGCCTCGGTGGTCGTCGGCGTCACCGGCGGCGGCCTGACCGGGACCCAGGTCCAGTCCATCCGCAACGTCGTGGCCTCGGCCGTGCCGAACCTGAAGCCCGAGAAGGTCACCCTGACCGACACGGCCAACCGCACCCTCGCCGCCGGTTCGGACGACGCCGGCTTCAGCGCCGCCTCGGCCGAGGAAGCCAAGTCCTCGACCGAAGCCCAGCTTCAGGCCCGCATCAAGGACATCGTCGAGGGCGTCGTCGGCGTCGGCGCGGCCCGGGTCCAAGTCACCGCCGACATCGACCACAGCCGCTCGACCATCCAGGAACAGCGCTTTGATCCGGACGGCCAGGTGGTGCGCTCGACCTCGATGAACGGGTCGGAGAGCGCCGACACCACCGGCGTCAACGACGGCGGCGCCACGGCGACCAACAACATTCCCGGCGGCGCCGATCCCGCCGCCACGCCGGTCGGCTCGCGCGACAGTCAGAACACCGAGACCACCAAGTACGAGATCTCGAACACCACCACGACCACCATCAAGGAGGCCGGGGAGGTCAAGAAGCTGGCGGTGGCGGTCGCTGTCGACGGCAAGTACGCGCCGCCCGCCGAGGCCGGCGGCGAGCCGGTCTATACGCCGGTCTCGGAAGAGGACCGCGCCAAGATCGAGGCCCTGGTCAAGGCGGCCGTCGGCTTCGACGCCGAGCGCGGCGATGTGGTGCAGGTCACCGCCGTCCGCTTCAACCGCGACCTCGCCGCCGTCGGCGGGGTCGAGGCGGGCTCGTCGCTGTTCGACTTCACCAAGAACGACCTTATGCGCGGCGTCGAACTGCTGGCGCTGCTGATCACCGGCGTGCTGCTGATCTTCTTCGTGCTGCGTCCGCTGCTGAAGACCGCCACCGGCGGCGGCGCCCAGGCCCAGCTGGCCGGCCCCGCCGGCATGCCGGTCACGTCCCTGCAGACCACCATGATGGCCGGCGGCGCCCCGCAGATGGCCCAGATCACCGGCCCCGCCGGTCCCTCCGAAATGGAGCAGCGCCTCGACATCGCCCGCATCGAGGGACAGGTGAAGGCCTCCTCCGTCAAGAAGGTCGCCGACTTCGTCGAGAAACATCCTGACGAGTCGACCTCCATCCTGCGCAGCTGGGTGCACGAAGGTTGATGGCCGCCCGGATGGTCACCAAGAAGCCGGCGGTCGAGGACATCCGGAAACTGACGGGCCCCGAGAAGGCCGCCGTCATCCTGCTGTCCCTCGGCGAGGACCACACCCGGCTGTGGCAGAGCCTCGACGAGGACGAGATCAAGGAGATCTCCCAGGCCATGGCCTCGCTCGGCACCGTCTCGGCGGCCGTGGTCGAGGAGCTGATGGTCGAGTTTGTCTCGGGCATGAGCGGCTCGGGCGCCGTCATGGGCAGCTATGAGCAGACCCAGCGCCTGCTCGCCGCCTTCATGCCCTCCGACCGGGTCGACGCCCTGATGGAGGAAATCCGCGGCCCCGC
>JBGTSL010000108.1:0-6518 GCA_041940325.1 Brevundimonas sp. | reverse complement strand
AGATTCAATTAAAGCTGAAAAGGATGCTACAAGGGACGCGGGTGGTTTAGTTTCTGATGAAGATGATTGTATAAATATACTAGAATCATGGATGGGGGCGCGTCGTTCAGTTGAGAACCAGCGAGCAATTAAATTTTCTGATGTCGATAAAGAGCTGAAGTTGCAGCCAGGATCGGCAATGAAATATCTTGAAATTGCGGCGCGTCGCTGGGACTACATAGTAAATCGCCGTGGTACGCAGACTATCACATTTAAATAAATTGTCTGGGTGTGTTTGATTTAGCCGACCCTCATTTGTGCGACTTTTCTACGTTTTGGCAGCCCTTAATTTATAATCAGTAGGTCGTTCGTTCGAGTCGGACTGGGGGCACCATTTCAAGAATGTAAGGTCTGAAAACTGCGGCGCCTAAGCGGCGCGGCTGTGTTCTTCATCGGCGCCGGCAGGCGCGGGCGCGAGGGGTTGCGGCGCGCTTTTTTCCTGCCGGCATTTGCAGCCGTAACACCAGCGCATGCCGTCATGCCACTCGCTCCATGCGTGAAGCCCGAAGCGGCAGATATGCGGCCGCGCAAGCCAGCCAAAGAATGTTTCCAGGTCTATGCCGATCACAATAAACGCTCATGAGTGAGGTTGTTCGCCGTGCCAAATCGCTGCGCTCTAATCGCAAACACGCTGGCGGGCAATTGGTGACCTTGTGCGCCTGTGCCGGTTAAAAAAAGCTTTCCTGCCAGAAGGCCGCGCAACCGTCACAGCAAAAAGCCGGCCCACAATGGGCCGGCTCCTCAACTATATCCTCGAAATGTTACTGCGTCAGCGAGCGCAGCATCCAGGCGGTTTTTTCATGGGTCTGGATGCGCACGGTGAGGAGGTCTTCGCTGGCCGCGTCGCCGGCTTTTTCCGCCGTTTCCAACCCTTCGCGGGCGCGCTTGATCAGCGTTTCATGGTCGGCAAGCAGGCGTTTGACCATTTCTTCCGCTTTCGGCGGCGTCGTGTCGGCATTGTCGATCGCCGAAAGCTCGGCGAATTGCTTGCCGCTGGTCGGCGCGAACACGCCAAGGGCGCGCACGCGCTCTGCGATTTCGTCGAGCGCTTCCCACATTTCACGATATTGTTCTTCGAACATCACGTGGAGCGTCTGGAATTGCGGCCCCGTCACGTTCCAGTGATAGGCATGGGTTTTCATATAAAGCGAATAAGTATCGGCAAGTGTCGCATTCAGCGCGTCGGCGACGGAATTGCGGGCTTTTTCTTCGATGCCAATATCGACATTCATGTTTGATCCTCTCTTTTAAATTCCTGTTACGACGGAGATATAGGGACGCCTTCCGGAACAATCAAATTGATAATTCCAAAGCAATTATTCGGTTTAATCGATGGAACTTTCGCCTCTGCGGGCGTCCGCTGACGCGCAAAAGTTCCGCGTTTACTTAAGCGATGCGCAAAAACGCTGAATGCGCGTGCAGGCTTCCCGCATATCCTCGATCGAGGCGGCGTAAGAGACCCGGAAGAAGGGGGCGAGGCCGAAAGCCGTTCCGAACACCGCCGAGACGCCTTCGGCCTGCAACAGCTCCGTCGTGAAGTCCTGATCCGTCTCGATCTTGGCCCCGCCGGGCGTCGTCTTGCCGATGGTTCCGGCGCAGGAGGGATAGACGTAAAATGCGCCTTCCGGTTTGGCGCAGGAAAGCCCCTCCGCCTCGTTCAGCATGTCGACCACAAGGTCGCGGCGCGCCTTGAAGGCGTTGTTGCGTTCGATGAGGAAAGACTGGTCGCCATTCAGCGCCGCGACGCTGGCATATTGCGTGATAGAGCAGGGGTTCGACGTCGATTGCGACATCACTTTCGCCATGGCCTTGATCAAGGGCTGCGGCCCGCCCGCATAACCAAGGCGCCAACCGGTCATGGCGTAGGATTTGGAAACGCCGTTGATCGTCAGCGTCCGGTCATAAAGGCCGGGCTCCACTTGCGCCGGCGTGAAAAATTCGAAGCCGTCATAGACGATGTGTTCATACATGTCGTCGGACATGATCCACACATGAGGGTGACGCATGAGCACATCCGTCAGCGCCTTCACTTCATCGCGCGTATAGGCCGCGCCCGTGGGGTTCGACGGCGAGTTGAAAATGAACCATTTGGTTTTCGGCGTGATCGCGCGTTCGAGATCTTCCGGTTTAAGTTTGAAATTGTTTTCCTGCGTCGTCGGAACGGTCACCGGTTCGCCGCCGGCGAGCAGCGTCATGTCCGGATAGGAGACCCAGTAAGGCGCCGGAATGATCACTTCGTCGCCGGGGTTCAGCGTCGCGACGAGCGCGTTGTAAAGGACCGCCTTGCCGCCGGGCGCCACATTGATCTGACCGGTCTCGTAATCGAGTTCATTGTCGCGTTTGAACTTTGCGACGATGGCTTCCTTCAGCTCCGGAATGCCGTCGACGTCCGTGTATTTCGTTTCGCCGCGCCGGATGGCCGCGATGGCGGCCTCCTTGATGTTGTCCGGCGTGTCGAAATCCGGTTCTCCGGCGCCGAGGCCGATCACGTCGCGGCCTTCGCGCTTCAGCTCGCGCGCCCGGGCGGTCACCGCCAGGGTAGCCGAGGGCTTGACGCGGGCGAGGGCGGCGGACTGCAGGCTGGACATGGTGCGACTCCGGGAAGGCGGCCATTCCTTACGCAGTTGCGAAAGGCCGATCAAATCCCGCTCAGCCGGCGGGGAGATACTCCGGCGGAATCGGCGTGTCCGGGCTCTCGGCCAGCCAGTAGACGCTCATCACCCACCAGCGGCTTCCGTCGTGGAACAGCTGGATGCTGTTGATGCCGCGCATGAACGGCGCCGGGTCGGACAGGCTGCGCACGCTGTCATAGGTCGACCAGACGTGGACCATGTGGCCGAACCGCTCCGACCGGCTGGCGATCTCGCGCTCGTGGAAGCCGTCGCGCGTCAGCACGGGGCCGCTGCGCTCGATGTATTCCTCGGGCGTGATCGAGCGGGCGACGCCGACCCCCTCGCGGTTGACGCCCGAGGGCATCAGCCGCGCTGTGGGGTGGAACAGCGAGCGGAAGCGGTCCCAGTCCCGTTCGACCCCCGCATCGCCCGAGATCACGTCGTACAGGGCCGTGACGATGGCCTCGGGCGAGGCGACGTCGGCCGCAGCCGCTGTCACGACGGGCGGGGCAGGGGGAGTCTGGGCCGCGGCGGGTGCGGCGCAGGCCAGGGCCAGGGCGGCGGCGAGGATCGACAGGCGCATCCGGTCCTCCCTCAGCCCTGCCGGCCGAGGCGGGCGAACAATTCGGACAGGGCCTTCAGCCGCGCCGCATCAGCGGCGGGGGCGTTCTCCGGAACCGTCGCGAGCGCCTGCGACAGGGCGACCGCCGCCGGCCGGTCGACGCGACCGCTGCGCCACCGCTCGACCGCCGACCGCGCCCGTTCGGCCAGTCCGGCCTCGATCCCGTTGGAACGCGCCAGCTGGTCCAGCCAGGCGGTGGCCACGTCCGGATGGTCCTCCCAGACCGGCCGGGTCTGGGTCTGGGGATTGATCGTCGCCTGCATGACCCGCTCGGCCACGGCGATCTCGGCCGCCGACAGGTGCTCGCTGGGCTTCAGCCTCAGCACGTCGAAGCCGCGCGCGATCTCGCTGGCGTAGATGCGGCCGTTGAACCAGTAGGCCGACCAGTGGCCGCCGACCATCAGCCGCTCGGCGTCGATCGGGCCCCGGTCGAAGTATGCGATCTCGACCGGCCGGGCGGGGTCGGTGAAGTCGACGATCGAGACGCCGCCCTGGTACCAGGCCTGCAGCATCAGATCGCGGCCGGGCACCGGGATCAGATTGCCGTTGTGCGCGACGCAGTTCTCGGAATTCGCTTGGGCGGCCGGCAGTTTGAAGAAGCTCTTCCCGACCAGACGCCCGTCCTCGATCGTGGCGATCAGGTCGGCGCCCCAGGTGTGCGGGTCCTCGGCCCGGCAGCGCGCCGAGGTGCCGCCGCCCCATTCGTCGGTGAACAGCACCTTGTCGCCGGTGGTGTTGAAGGTCGCCGAGTGCCAGTAGGCCATGTCCGGGTCGAACAGTTCGGAGACCCGCGCCGGGTTCTCCGGGTCGGAGATGTCCAGCAGGATGCCGTTGCCGCTGCACGCCCCCGCGGCCATGCCGATCTCCGGATAGACGGTGATGTCGTGGCAGTGGTTGGTCGCGCCGCTTTGCTGGCCGGCGACGCCGTAGCGGCCGCCCTTCCACAGGCCGGCGATCTCGCCCGTCTCGCGATCGGCGAAGATGCGCGGGCGGCTGACGATGGCGGCCTGCTCCGGCGCGTCCAGCGGCACCTTGATCACGTCGATCGAATACAACGCCGTTTCAGGGTTCTCGCCCGGCTCGCCGTCCAGGCAGCCGGCCAGCTCGTCCGACTTGCGCACGCCGGAGGTGGCCGAGTTGTAGATGTAGAGGACGTTCGGGTCGTTGGGATCGGGTACCTGGGTGTGGGTGTGCGAACCGCGGCAGGTCTGCACAGCCGCGATCTGGCGCGGCGCCGACAGGTCGCTGATGTCGAAGATGCGGATGCCGCGGAAGCGTTCGGCGTTGACTTCGCCCTCGGCGTCCTTGACCCCGCAGTCGAGGCGGGCCCGGTTCTGCTCGACCGACATGAACAGCAGGTCGCCGTGCACCGAAACGTCGCCCTGGCCGCCCGGGCAGACCACTGACAGCACGAGCTCCGGCGGGCCGTCGCCGCGCACGTTATAGGCGTTGAAGCCGTTGAAATTGCCGACGAACAGGCGTCCGTCCGACATCGCCATATCGCTGTTGGCCATGGCCAGCGGACTGTATTTCCGCGGGGGCAGGGGCTCCGCCGTGCCTGCCGCGACCGCGGCCGCGTGAGCGCGCATCGCCTCGATCTCCTCGCGCGTCGGGATAGCGAAGATGGCCTCGGGATCCGAAAAGCCGGGCGCGGGCCGGACCGAATGCTCCAGCGTCAGGTTCGAGATCGCCTGCCCGGCGTCGTGCAGTCCGGGCGACAGGGTGGAACGGGCGTCCGTACCGACGGGCGGCGTCTGGCCCGGCGGCGTGGACTGGGCCTGGGCCGCCACCGCCCCGAAAAGGACGCTGGCCGCCGCGGCGGAGCTCAACAGAAGTCTGCGGATGGTCATGGGGGCCCCCTCGGATGATCGGTTCGGACTACAGCCCGGACAGGACGGACTGCATGCGCAGGATTTCGGCCGACTGGTCGGCGGTGACGGAACTGGCGAAGTCGGACAGCATGGGATCCTCGGCCGTGTCCGGACCGGACAGCAGCGCGTCGACCATGTCCAGCGCCCCCCTGTGGTGCTGGATCATGCCTTCCAGAAACAACCGGTCGAACGCCGGCCCGCTGGACGCAGCCAGGCCGGCCATCTGCTCGGGAGACAGCATCCCGGGCATCAGCGGCGTGTTCGGGTCGGCGGGCGCGTGGTTCATGCCGTGGTGTCCGGCATGCGGATCCGCGGCGGCGACGGTCAGGCCGCGCGCGAGCAGCCATTCCTCCATCAGCGCCATCTCCGCCGCCTGGCTCTGCGCGATCCGCTCGCCCAGCAGGCGCACCGTCGGCGACGCCGACCGCTCGGGCATCAGGGCGACCATCTCCACCGCCTGCGCATGGTGGACGATCATATGCTGCATGAAGCGCACGTCGGCCTCTACGAAGCCGGTCCGGCTCAGCTCCACCGCCTCGGCCGCGCTGATCACCCGCGAGGCCTCGCCGGGCGCTCCGGGGTTGAAGATCGGCGGCGTCTGGAGTCCCGTCGACGGTCCGATGAGGAGCGTCAGGATCACGGCGGGCGTCAGGCTCACTCTGTCAGCTCCGGGCGGCCGAACTTTCGGCCGGACGGACAGTAGGGGCCTGAATCGGCCGAGGGCAAGGTCGATTTCGCGTCCCGCCGCGCGCCACCGTTTCAACCCGTCCGCGCCGCCAGACCGATCTGGATGACGTCGGTGCGTCCCGAGCGGAAGCCCGCCTCGCAATAGGCCAGATAGAAGCGCCAAAGCCGCCGGAACCGGTCGTCGAAACGCCCGCCCGCCGCGATGGCCGGCCAGGCGTCGTCGAAACGATGGCTCCACCGCTCCAGGGTCGCGGCGTAGTCCTGGCCGAACCGCTCGGTCGTGTCCCAGTCCAGTCCGGCGCCGGCGATGACCGGCGCGAGGCGCGGCTCCGACGGCAGCATGCCGCCCGGGAAGACGTATTTCTGGATGAAGTCGGGCCGCCGACGGTAGCCCTCGAACAGGTCGTCCCGGATGGTGATGATCTGCAGCCCGGCCCGGCCGCCGGGCTTCAGCACCCGTCTCAGGGTGGCGAAATAGGCGTCCCAGTACTGCTCGCCCACCGCCTCGAACATCTCGATGGAGGCGATGCGGTCGAAGCGGCCCTCCACGTCCCGGTAGTCGACCAGCCGGATATCGACCCGCTCGGCGAGGCCGGCCTCGTGGATGCGCCGCCGTGCGAATTCGTGCTGCTCCCGCGAGATGGTGATCGCCGTCACCCGGGCCCCGACCTCGCGCGCCGCATATTC
>JBGTSL010000107.1:0-6588 GCA_041940325.1 Brevundimonas sp. | reverse complement strand
AAGATTTGGTCGAGCGCCTGATGGGCAAGAAGGCCGAGGCCCGCTACCAGTTCATCCAGGACAACGCCCGCTTCGTGGTGGATGAGCTTGACGTGTGATCAGGGGCAGGCCGTCGGTTCGCCGTAGCGGCTGACCACGCCATGGGCCCGGCCCTCGCCCATCAGGTGCAGTGTGGTCACCCGGTCGTACTCGCATTCCGGCATGTCGGCGGCCTCGGCGTAGCCGAGGGCGCGGGCGATCAGGGGCACGGTGTTGCTGTGGCCGACGATCAGGACGGTGGCGTCCTCGGGCAGGGCGCGCACCCGGGCGACGGTTGCGGCGATGTGGGCGCCGCCGCCGCCTTCCAGCGACACGATCTCCGACGGGGCTGAGTGGTATTCTGCTGTCGGCGCGGCGGTCAGGATGGTGCGCTGCAGGGGGCTGGTCAGGATCAGGGACGGATGGGCGTCGGCCAGTTCGGCCGCGAGCGCCCGGGCCCTCGCCTGCCCGGCCTCGGACAGCAGCGGATCGGCGCTGGCGTCGGCCTTCTCGGCGTGACGGACGATGACGACGGTCTGGGCCATGGCCGGCACGGCGGTGGCGAGCGACAGGGCGGCGGCGAGCAGAAGGCGTTTCATCAAAAGTCCCCGGTTTTGACCAGACTGAAGGGCCGCGGGCCCGCTGTCGAGATCGTCAGTGCTCGACCCAGTCCCCGCGCGGTTCGACGAAGGCCCGCTCGCCGCTGACCTCGGCATAGGTCATGCACAGGTCCTCGAACACCCGGCCCCACGAGAACCGCTCGACGGCCTTGATCCGGGCCGCGGCGCCGATGGCCTCGATATCGCGGGCGAACAGGGCCTCGATGGCGGCGGCGTAGTGGAGCGGATCGGCGCTCTTCGCCAGCTGGCCGACGGTGTCGTCGACCGTCTCCTTGACCCCGCCAGCGTTGACCCCGACCACGGGCCGGCCGCACGCCATGGCCTCAAGCACGATCAGCCCGAACGGCTCCTTGTCGTTGGCGTGCACGAAGGCGTCGCAGGAGGCGATGATCTTCGACACGGCCTTGGGGTTGGCCTCGTACGGCAGTGAGATGACCCGCTCCTCGGCGGGCAGGCCGGCCCCCGCGCCGATCAGGATCAGATGATAGGGATCGCCAAGCTTCTGGACGGCCTGGATAAGCACGTCGATGTTCTTCTCGCGGGCCGGACGTCCGGCGAAGACCAGCAGGCGGGCCGAAGCCGGCAGGTTCAGCTTCTTCAGCAGCCAGTCGCGGTCGCGGCGATCCGGGCGGAAGGTGTCGACCTCGACGCCGAGGGGCTGGATGACGATGTCCTTGATGCCCGCCTCTTCCAGCCGGCGGGCGATGTAGCGACTGGGCGAGATGACGCGGTCGAACTGGCCGAACAGCCGCGCCCAGCGCTTCTCGACCGGCTTCTTGGCCCATTCGCCGAAGTGGAGGGCGGCGAGGCCGGCGGGGTCGGAATGGCAGAAGCCGACGACCGGGCAGCCGGCGCGCTGGCCGGCCTCAAGGGCGCCCTGCCCCGGCGTATAAGGGTCTCCCGCCTCGATGATCGAGGGATTGAGCGAGGCCGTCCAGGCCGCCCAGCGGCGCACCGAGGTCGGCCAGCGGTAGCCGTCGCCGAAGGGCAGTTTGGTCGCGTGCAGGTGGACGATGCCGTCATCGCCCGCCTTGTGGTGCGGTCCCGGCACGACCAGCGAATGGGCCACGCCGGGGCGCTCGGCCTCGAGCCACGCCTTCTTTGACAGCAGGTAGCGTTTCACACCGCCCGACCGGGGGGCGTAGAGCATGGTGGTGTCGACCAGCCGGGGTCGCCCGTCCTCGCCGGCGGCCTTGGTCGCCTTCAGGGTCTCGGAGACTTCCTCGTCCCAGCCAGGGATCAGGCGAAGTTCGCCCTCCTGGACCTCGAGTCCCGCCAGATTCATCAGTTCCTTCTCCGCGGCGCTGATACCGAGCGGACCAACGCGCCGGACCCGTTTCTGGATGCGGCGGGCCTTGCGGACCTTGGACATGTGCGACTTCACCATCCGCGCGCCCTAGCGCCCGCGACGGCGAAGCTCAAGCGTCATCCTTCGGATCGTCCGCCGGCGGAGCGTCCTCGGAAGGCGCCACGCCGCGTCGCGCCAAGGCTTCGCGCAGCAGGGTCTCGACCTGGGCGTTGACCGAGCGCAACTCGGCGGCGGCCAGGCGCTCGACCGCCGCCATCACCCCGGGGGAGGCCCGCATCAGGAAAGGCTTCCTGGGTCGGGCCATATCAACCGTACAGAGTGCCGGTGTTGACCACGGGCTGGGCTTCGCGATCGGCGCAGAGCACCACCAGCAGGTTGGAGACCATGGCGGCCTTGCGATCCTCGTCGAGCTCGACCACGCCGCGCTCGTTGAGATCGGCGAGGGCGTTCTCGACCATGCCGACCGCGCCGCGCACGATCAGACGCCGGGCCGCCAGGATCGCTTCGGCCTGCTGGCGACGCAGCATGGCGCCGGCGATCTCGGGCGCATAGGCCAGATGGGCCAGGCGGGCCTCGTCGACGGCCACGCCGGCGACCCGGACGCGCCCGACCAGTTCCTCCCGCAACCGCGCCGCGACGTCCTCCGCGTCGGCCCGCAGGGTCATCTCGGGCACGTCCGGGTCATCGCCGTGGTCGTAGGCGTAGTGTGAGGCGATGTCGCGCAGGGCGGTGTCGACCTGGATGTTCACGAAAGCCTGATAGTCATCGACATCGAACAGGGCCTGGGCCGAATCCTCGACCCGCCAGACGACGTTGGCGGCGATCTCGATCGGGCTGCCGCGTCGGTCATTTACCTTCAACTTGTCGCTGGTCAGATTCCGGACCCGCAGGCTGATCTTCTTGCGGCTGTACCACGGCAGGACCCAACGCAGTCCGGTCTTGCGGTCGGTGCCGCGGTAGTCGCCGAACAGCAAGATGGCCATGCTCTCGTTCGGCTGCAGCGAGTACAGGCCGCAGATCAGCAGCAGGCCGATGACGGCCGCGACGACGCCGCTCACGAGCAGGATCACATTGTCCGGATTCTGGGCGATGGCGACCGGTCCGCCGACCAGCAGCGCGAGGCCCAGAAGCAGCATGAGAATGCCATTGGCCGTCGAGGCCGGGCGCTCTGTGGATTTGGAGTGGGTCGTCGCCATAAGTCCCTCCTGAATTGATATGGAAGTGATATCACCTCGATACCAATTCTGGCAATAGCCACGCTCGGGCCGTTAACCGGACCGGCGCCTTCGGCCTTGCATTCGCCTCAAATTCGAGAAACTTGAGGCAGGCTGGCCCGGTCCCTGTTAGAGGATCGCCGGCGTCTCTGCGCGTGTCGTCCACAGGGGTTAATTCCGAATGCGTATCATGCTCGCGACCGCGGTGGCGATCGCTCCCTTGGTGGCGGCCTCGGGCGCCATGGCCGAAGTCGTCATCTCGACGACCCGCAACACGCCGATCACCACGGCCAACGCGACCGGCAGCGGGCCTGACAGCATACGCATGACCTCCGGCGGCACCATCGTCCTCAACAGCGGCGTCGGCGTAACGGTCAATTCGAGCCACGACTTCACCATGGAGGGGGGCACGATCTCGCTCGACAACTCCCCTCCCGGCTCCACGGGCTTGCTGATCGAGGGCGGCAACACGGCCGATATCAGCATCACGGGGACGATCAGCCTTTTCGACGACATCAGCGCCGAGACCGATACGGACACCGACAACGACGGCGACATCGACGGCCCGTTCGCCAACGGCTCCGGCCGGTATGGAGTGCGCCTGACCGGGGCCGTGCCGCTGACCGGCGACATCCTCGTGAACCCGGGCGCCTCGATCGGCGTGGACGGCAACGATTCCTACGGCATCTCGCTGGAAGGGCCGCTGGACGGCCGGTTCGACATGTTCGGCTCGGTGACGGTGAACGGCGAGAACAGCTTCGGAATCAGCGTCACCGGCGACGTGACCGGCGACATCCGCACCGGGGGCAACATCGACACGCGCGGCCCCGGGTCGACGGCGCTCTCCGTCGAGGGCGATGTGGGCGGCGCGATGATCATCCACTCGGCCATCTCGGCCTCGGGCTACCGCTACACGACCCGGCCGGCCGAATGCCCTGAAGACCTCGAGCAAACCTCTGAAAACAACGAGGCCATCCTGTGCCTTGACGAGCTGGATGCGGACGATCTGCTGCAGGGCGGCCCGGCGGTGAGCATTCAGGGCAACGTCGCGGGCGGCGTCCTGTTCGACAAGGGCCCGGCCTACGGCATCGGGGGTCTCGAAGGCGACGACGACGGCGACGGCGTGAAAAACGGCGACGAGGACGACGACGGCGACGGCACCCCCAACCGGACCGACACCGACCGCGACGGGGACGGCCTGGCCGATTCTTCCGAGACGACCGCGACGGTCAGCGTCTACGGCTCGGCGCCGGCCGTCGAGGTCGGATCGACGACCCAGTCGATCGTCCTGGGCGACATCGGTACGGGCGACGAGGCTTTCGGGTTCATCAACCGCGGCTCGATCACGGCGCAGGGCGTCTATGACGAGGTCACCGCCAACGCCATCGTGTTCGGCGGCAATGCGGGTCAGACCGTCGATCTGTCCGGGGGCTTCCGCAACGAGGGCACCGTCGTGTCGCTGGCGTTCGACGCCGACTCGACCGCGATCCGGTTCGGAGACGGCGCGATCGCCCCGACCGTGGTCAACACCAACGCCATCACCGCGGGCTCGAACAGCGAACTGGCGACGTCGTCGACCGCGATCCGCATCGACGCCGGAGCCGTCGTCGGCAGTCTGGTCAACAGCGGCAACATCCTCGCCAGCACCGGCGGCGGCGCCGCCAACACGTTCGGCATCCACGACCTCAGCGGCACCCTCACCTCGATCACCAACAACCGGTCGATCCAGGCCACGGTGAACGCCAACGCCGACAACGACCCGATCACCGGCGTCGCGACCGCCATCGATGTCAGCGCCAACACCACCGGCGTGACCATCGTCCAGGACGGGATCGCCGCCACGCCGACGGCCTCCAACCCGGATACCGACGGCGACGGCGTTCCGGACAACAACGAGCCGAATATCTTCGGCGCGATCAACCTGGGCAGCGGCGGCGACACCCTGGACGTCCGCAACGGCCTGGTCATCGGCGACATCAGCTTCGGTGACGGGGCCGACGCGCTGCTGGTCAGCGGAGGGGCCCGCGTGCGCGGCGCCCTGTCCGACAGCGACGGTCTGCTCGACATCGGCGTGTCGGACGGCACGCTCGAGGGTCGCCACACGACCGCGCTGGATCTCAGCAGCCTGGACGTCGGCGCCGACGGCACCCTCGTGGTGACGCTGGACCCGACCAACGACACCGCCGGAACCTTCAACGTCTCGGGAACGGCGAATCTCGCCGACGGGGCGGGCTTGGGCGTCCGCTTCAACTCCCTGCTGGCGTCGCCCGACCGGTTCACCCTGATCCAGGCGGGCACGCTGAACTTCGGCGATATCGACCTGACCTCGATCGAGGAGAATTCGCCCTACCTCTACATCGTCGACGTGGGCGCAGACGTGCCGGCGGGCCAGGTGTTCGCTGACGTGCGCCGCCGCACGGCCGAGGAAGCCGATCTGATCGCGGTCGAGTCGCAGATGTTCGACGCCTTCTACGGCGCGCTCGGCGGCGATGACGCCGACCTGGTGCGCGACGCCTTCCTGGCCCAGACCGGGCGCGACGAATTCCTGAACCTGTACGAGCAACTGCTGCCCGACCATTCGGGAGGCCCGCTGCTGTCGCTGGCTTCGGGCGTCGATGCGGTCACCCGCGCCCTCACCGGCCGCAACGCCTCGGCCGCGCCGGGCGAGACCAGCGCCTGGGTCCAGGAGATCAATTTCTACGCCGACAAGGACAAGACCGACACCTACGGCTTCCGTTCGGAGGGCTTCGGCGTCGCGGGGGGCATCGAACGCGGCAGCGGCCTCGGCGCCGTCGGCCTGAGCCTCGCCTTCACCTCGTCGGACCTTGAGGATCCGGAAGCCGAGGCCGAGGAAGTCCTGTCGGCCAGCCTGCTCGAACTCGGCCTCTACTGGCGCGCCCAGGGCCAGTACTGGACCACCTGGGCCCGTGCGGCTGCGGGCTATGCCTCGTTCGACGCCGAGCGCCAGTTCGTGGGCGGGGGCCTGAACATCAGCAATGAGTCGAGCTGGAGCGGGTTCAGCCTCGCCGCGGCGGGTGGTGCCTCCTACGAACGGGAGTACGGTCGCTTCACCCTGCGCCCCGAGGTCTATGCAGAGTATTTCTCGCTCAGCGAGGACGCGCGTGAGGAAGTCGGCGGTGGCGACGGCTTCGACCTGATCATCGAGCCGGTCGCACAATTCGTATATTCGCCGACTGGCTCGAATGACGATCGCATTCCGAACAACGACAGTCTGATTACGGAACTCGACGAGGCGAACATCTTCGAACCGAACCGCTCGCCCGGCTACGACCTCTGGGAGGACGGCGCGCAGACCGTCTTCGGCGCGCGCGCAACGGCGCGCTGGGGCGTGTCGAGCGAAGCTGAGCTTTTCCTCGGTCAAGCGTATCGGTCACGCGACTCCTACGAGTTCCCAGAGTCCTCAGGG
>JBGTSL010000106.1:0-6598 GCA_041940325.1 Brevundimonas sp. | reverse complement strand
GAACACCACGCCGATGGCGCCGATGATCAGCCCCCACTTGCCCGCCTTGACGTGTCCGCCCGCGCCCGCCGCCGAGGGGTGCGGATGGGCCGGTGCGACGGACTTGTCCTGGGGAGTGGGAGATTGTGCGGCGGCGCGCTTGCCGTCTTCACCTTGCGGAGGGGGAGCCCCGACCATGAAGTGCCTCCGGGACCCCGCACGGCGCGGTTCCCATCTAACAAGCGGCGAGCCTTTAGGCCCTTTCGTCCGCCGGTTCAATCGTACCGCAGGTGCGAAGGCGACGATCGCCGCCCTCCGTAGAACCCCGCTGTTTGTGAAAGGGCCGCCGCCGTCCTATCTTGAGGCCGCACCATGTCCGACAGCCAAAGATTTCCCGTCGCCGCCCACGCCCTGGCCTATCTGGCCCACAAGGGCGCCTACTCGCCGGCCGAGGCCGCGCCGAGCGCGGTTCTGGCCGCCTCGGTGCCGACCAATCCGGTGGTCGTGCGCCGGGTCACGGCCCTGCTGGCCAAGGCCGGGTTGATCGCCACCCGGCCTGGCGCCTCGGGCGGGGCCTGGCTGCTGCACCGGCCCGAAGCGATCACCCTCGATGTGGTGCTCAAGGCGGTGAACGGCTGCGCCCACCTCGGCTCGCCGCCGGCCGGGGCCAGGGGCTGTCCGGTCAGCACCCACATCCCGCGTCAGGTGGCCAAGGCCCTGACCGCCGCCGACCAGGCCGCGGCCGGGGCCCTGTCGAAGATCACCATCGCAGACCTGCTGGCCGAGGACCCGCCGTCGCTGGCCGGCTTCGCGCCGCATTCGTCCTGCCCGGTCGCCGCCTGAACCGCCGTCCCGCCATCCTGATCACCGGCGCCTCCGCCGGCATCGGCGCGGCCCTGGCGCGGGTCTATGCGGAAAATGGCTGGGACCTGATCCTCACCGCCCGGCGCGAGGGTTCATTGCAGGCGCTGGCCGATCAACTGGCCGCGTCGGGCGCCGCCGTCGCCATCCTCCCCGAAGACCTCGCCGATCCGGACGCGCCCCGCCGGCTGTTCGACGTCGTCGCCGCGCGCGGCCTGACCGTCGACGGTCTCGTCAACAACGCCGGCTTCAGCCGCACGGCCGGTTTCCTGCAGACCGACCCCGAAGCCCATGCGGCGATGATCCGGGTCATGCTCGCCGCCCCGCTCGAGCTGTCCCGGCTGTTCGCTCCCGCCATGGTCGAACGCGGCTTCGGCCGCATCCTCAACGTGGCCTCCCTGGCCGGGCGGATGCCGGCGACCGGCGGCGACACCCTGTACGGCCCGATCAAGTCGTTTCTGATCAAGGCCTCGCAGGGGCTGCATCTGGAGCTGCGCGGGACCGGGGTGCACGTCACCGCCCTGTGCCCCGGCTACACCCTGACCGAGTTCCACGACGCCAACGGCACGCGCGCCGAGGTCTCGGCCGCCTATCCCGGCTGGATGTGGCAGACGGCGGAGCATGTGGCCCGCGTCGGCTACGAAGCCTGCGAGGCCAACCGGCCGAGCGTCACCCCGGGGGCGATGAACAACCTGCTCGCCGGCCTCGCCAAACACCTGCCCGACCGGATGGCGCTCGCCATGGTCGGCGGCCACGCCAGGCGGCTGAAGCGGATCTAGTGCCCGCCCGACGGATACGGCGCCGTCACCTCGCCCGAGAACATCCCCGGCAGGGCCTCGCCGAGCCCTGCGAGCATGAACTGGATGGCCAGGGCGCACAGGATCAGGCCCAGCACCCGCACCACGATGGTCATGCCGACGTCGCCGAGCAGGCGGCTGATCGGGCCGGTCAGGGCGAAGATCAGGAAGGTGGCCAGCCCCGCCCCGCCGATGGCCACAAGACCCGCGACCGTCCCGGCCGGGCCGATCTTCTGGGCCTCGCCGGCCTGGATGATGATGGTGGAGATCGCCCCGGGGCCGATCAGCAGCGGCATGGCGAACGGCACCACCAGCCGCTGGAAGCGGCGCTTGGCGTAGCCGCGCACGTCGGCCGCGTCGGCCACCGCATCGGCGTCGGCGAACATCTTGAGGAAGTCGCCCCGGGTCATGTCGAGGCCGAGCAGCAGCAGCAGGATGCCGCCGGCGATCCTGAACGCGGCCAGCGAGATGCCGAAGAACTGCAGCAGGCTCAGGCCGGTGAAGAAGAAGACGGTCAGGAAGCCGACGATGAACAGGCACAGCAGGCCGGTCACCTGCATCCGCTGTCGGGCGCTGGCCCCGGCGGTGGCGGCGGCGAAGATCGGGATGTTGCCGATCGGATCGACCAGGGCGAACAGGGCCACGAACAGGTTGACGCCCAGATCGACCGCGTCCATGTGCTGACCTCGCCCTGCCAATTCACCGTTCGCGGCCATCAAGGCTGACGCCCGCCCGCGCGTCCAGTCCTTAGCTGAGCCAGAGGAGCGACGCCATGACGCCGATGCTGACCGACCCGCGCCTGATCATCGGCCTGGACCTGCCCTCGATCGAGGCCGCGAAGGTCATGGTCGACCGGCTCGAGGGCACGATCACGGCCTACAAGATCGGCCTGACCCTGCTGGCCCGGCCCGGCGGCGTGGCCTTCGCCCATGACCTGAAGGCCCGGGGCCTGACCGTCTTCCAGGACTGGAAGCTGCACGACATCGGGGCCCAGGTGGAGGGCGCGGCCCGGGCCGTGGCCGAGGGCGGCTGCGACCTGCTCACCGTCCACGCCGAGCCGCAGGTCATGCGCGGCGCGGTCAAGGGGCGCGACGCGGCGGGCGCGGACACGAAACTGCTGGCCGTGACGGTGCTGACCAGCCTGTCCGACGCCGACCTGACCGACATCGGCTACGGCTTCACCGCCGCCGACCTGGTCGAGCGGCGGGTTCGCCAGGCGCTGGACAGCGGCGTCGACGGCGTGGTCTCCAGCCCGCTCGAGGCGGCGCGCGTCCGCCGGATCGCCGACGGGGCCGGACGGCCGGACTTCCTCATCGTCACCCCCGGCGTGCGGCCCGAGGGCGCGGACAAGGGCGATCAGCAGCGGGTGGCGACGCCTCGCGACGCCCTCCAGGCGGGGGCGACCCACCTGGTCGTGGCCCGGCCGGTCGTGGCGGCGGACAATCCGCTGCTGGCGGCCTCGGCGATCGTCGAGTCGATCGACGGCTACATGCGCCGGTAATCAGCCGCGCTCGCCGGGCTCCTGCCGGTATTGCTGGCGGGGCGGGGCTTCGCGCCGCGGCCGGTAGGGCCGCTCCGTCGAGCGGTGCGGGGGATCGTAACGCGGCGGCTCGGGCAGATAGGGCGGCGGATAGGGCGCCCGCTCGCGGCAGTCGCAGTCGGCGCGGCCGTCGACATAGCCCCGCTCATAGTCGCCGATGCCGTAGTCGCCGTAGCCCTCGTAGCTCTCGTAGGCCTCGACGCTCCCGTATTCCTCGTAGCTTTCATAGCTTTCGTACGACCGCGCCTCGTAGGAGTCGTGACGCTCGCTGTAGCCGTAGCGCCCGCCCCGGTCGTAGCCATGGTCCTCGTACCGGATGTAGCCGCCGCAGGACGGCGGCCGCCGCCCGTCGCGACCGAAGCCGGTCACCACATAGCCGAACGGGGCGCTGGCGCAGGCGATCACCCGGCGGTCGATATCGTAATAGACCGGCAGTCCGACGTAGCCGTAACCGCCGGCGTCGCCGCCGTAGCCGCCGCCTACATAGACGGTCCCGCCGCCGTAGCCGCGTCCGCGAATCGCGCCGACGTCGTAAAGGCGGGCGTTGAGGTGCGAGGTCGCCGAGGCCTCGGCGAAGGCCCGCGCGCTGGCGTTGACGTTGATGTTCACATTGCGCGAGCCGCCGCCATGGTCGCAGCAGGCGGGCGGCGGCGGCGGGGGAGGCGGGTTGCAGCAGCCGCCGCCGGGATGGCCCCCGCGCGGGTCGCCGGCGAGGGCGGGACCGGCCGCGAGAAGGACGAAGGCGGCGGCGGAAAGGGTTAACACGCGCATGACACGGACTCCGAGGCTGGAGCCACACTAAGTCACTGGAAAGAAAAGGGTTCGGAATGCACCGAGGGGGCGAAATCACAGCCCCGGCATTCCCCGGCGGGCGTCAAAATTAACCCTGATCGCCTCAGCGGTCGTACAGATAGACATCGCCGCAGCCGCAGTCGCGGTCGTAACGATGGTCGCGGCGATAGCGCCGGTCACGGTCGTAGCCGCGCGCCGACGGGTGCCGGTCGTCGTTGTAGCCCCACTCGTCTCGATAGCCCTGATGCGGCCGGCGCTCGTAACCGCCATGGCCGTAGCCGTACCGGCCGTGATCCCAGCGGCCGTGGTCGTAACGATCACCGTATGCGTATCCGTAGTCGTGGCCCCGTCCATGGCTGGAGCCGTAGGGCCGCCCGTACACCGGCGCCGGCACATAGACATAGGCCTGGTCCGAATAGCCGTCGGCCCAGCGGCCGGTGTTGACGTAGGAGCGGGTCTCCACTTCCGACAGGGGCGTGCCGCCGACGACCCGGCCCCACGGGCTGACGTAGATCGGTTGGCCCCACGTCTGGGCGGCCGCGCTTCCGGCGAGGGCGGTCAGAAACAGGCCGGCCGCGGCGGCGAGAATACGGGTCATGGGGCGAACTCCTGTGCGACAGGGTTAACGCCGTTCGCCCGCCGTGGTTCGGCGGTCCTAGAAGTCGACCGCCAGACCCTTTTTCTCCCAGTCGCCGTAGCGGGTGGGCTCGGGTCCGCGCGGCCCGCCGTGTTCGGGGGCCGGAGCGTCCTCGCCGGCCGAGGCGCGACGTTCCGCCGCTTCCAGCAGGGCGCGCCGCGCCGCCTCGCTCAGGGGCCGGTCGGGTGTGGCGTGAGGCACGTCCGCATTGAGAATCGGCCGGTCGGCCTCGTGGCCGGAATCGGAAGCGGAAGCGTCGGTGGTGGGATGATCGGTCACAGCGCGGGTGCCTTGAGCCAGACGGCGGGACTCCACAAGTTAGGGCGCGGTCCTCCCCGCGCCAGTGACTCCGAGTTTTTCCTCCCGATGAACCACCTCAAGACCTTCGCCCTGCTGGCCGTCCTGACGGCGCTGTTCGCCGGCCTCGGTTATCTGATCGGCGGCGCGACCGGCATGCTCATCGCCCTGGCCATCGCCGGGGGCATGAACCTGTTCAGCTACTGGAACGCCGACAAGATCGTGCTGAAGATGTACCGGGCCCAGCCGGTCGACGAGACCCATCCCAATGCGGTGGTGCGCACCTATGTCGCCGATATCGTGCAGATGGCTCGCGACGCCGGCCTGCCGCGCCCGGCCATCGCCATCATCCCCAGCGACCAGCCCAACGCCTTCGCCACCGGCCGCAACCCTGAGAACGCCGCCGTATGCGCCACCACCGGCCTGCTCGACATGCTGACCCGCGACGAGATCCGCGGCGTGATGGCGCACGAACTGGCCCATGTGAAGAACCGCGACACCCTGACCATGACGGTGACCGCCACCGTCGCCGGCGCCATCGCCGCCCTGGCCAATTTCGCCCTCTTCTTCGGCGGCGGCGAGGACGACGAGCGGCCCGGGGGCTTCATCGGCGCCCTGGCCCTGATGATCCTCGCGCCCATGGCCGCCGGCCTGGTGCAGATGGCCATCAGCCGCACCCGAGAATACGCCGCCGACAAGGTCGGCGCCGAGATCGCCGGTGACCCGCAGGCGCTCGCCTCGGCTCTGCAGAAGATCGAGGCCTATGCGAAACGCATCCACAATCCGACCGCCGAGCGCAATCCGGCCTCGGGCCAGCTGTTCATCATCAACCCGCTGGCCGGCAAGGGCGCCGACAACCTGTTCTCGACCCACCCCGCCACCGGCAACCGGGTCAAGGCGCTGATGGCGCTGGGCGCCGCCATGGGCATGGCGCCGCGCGCCTTCGCCGAGGTCGCCCCGGGCCCGCTCACGACCAGCGTCCCGAGCACCCCCTCCCACACGCCGGGGCCGTGGGGGTGAACTCCCGACGTCCTTCTCCCGATGGGAGAAGGTGGCCGGGCGGAGCCCGGTCGGATGTGGGTTGGCTGTTTCATTCGGCGTGAGCCGCCGCTCCGGTCGCGCTGCGGCTTACGCCGACTGGAAAGTTCGACCCACACCCTTTCGCGCGGCCGATCGCTTCGCTCCCGGGCGCTCAAGTCCTCTCCCATCGGGAGAGGGGCGCGGGGGCGACGCCCGTCTTGCCGCCCCGCCGCTCGATGCTAGTCTCGGCCGATGACCGGGTCCGACGAACCCCTCGAAGACATCGCCGCCGGAATGCTGAACGGCGTCATGATCAGTCTCCTCGGGGCGGTCATGCCGGGCATTCTGGTCTGGCAGATAGTGGCGGAGTGGGCGACCTGGACGGCCGATCTACGGTCGGTGCTTGTCGGGGACTCGCTGGTCGGCCTCGGCCTGCTGCTCGTGAGTCTCCAGATCCTCCGTTTCGGCGTCCGGCTGCTGTGGCGCAACGCGATGGCCTTCCGCCGGCGCCGGCGCGCGTCTCCGATCGCCTGATGCCCGCCCCATTCCCGCCCTTGCATCGCGGGGCGTCTGGTCCTTTAAGCGCGCCCAACGCCGGAAACGCCTCCCCGCGTTCGCTGAAGGACCTGCCCCATGACCCTGCCCGCCCCGAAGAAGGTCGTGCTCGCCTATTCC
>JBGTSL010000105.1:0-6602 GCA_041940325.1 Brevundimonas sp. | reverse complement strand
GTGATCTTGATGATGGCGTCGCGGGGATTGACGATCTGCGGGTCGGGGACGGTGTCCACCTGAACGTTGTGCTTTCCGTGCCAGGTCAGGGCGCGCATGGATTTCTCTTTCGTCGAGGGTCCGGATCAGAGGTGGCGGTCGCCGCGAGGCGCGGCGTCGGGCGCTTTCGAGGTCGGGATTTCGCCCGTCTCCATCAGCTGCTTGAAACGGCGGAGCTCGCGCCGGGCCTGGACCCGGGGCTCGCGCTGGAGCACCTTGGCGACGACCTTGCCGAGGGTCCCGGCGGGCGGGTCGTAGTCGATGAAGACGCGGACCTCGGTCCCTCGCCCGAATGGATTGTCCCGGAACTCGATCCAGCCGTCGTGGTCGATGTCGCTCTCTTCCAGCGACCGCCACGCGATGTATTCGCCGGGCCGCTCGTCGGTGATTTCGCTGACCAGCTCCAATTCGCTCCCGGCCGGTCCCGCGACAAGCCAGCTCGAGCGGCCGGACTCCAGCAGTTCCACCGATTTCACATTCTCCATGAACGTCGGCAGGTTCCGGAAGTCCCGCCAGAAATCGTAGAGCTCCTGGCGGGGACGGTTGATCATCACGGCCCGGACGCTGGCGGCCTCGTGTTCGCCCTCGACCCGGTCCCTGTCGTTGAAGGCGGTGGACTCGACCCTGGCGTCGGTCGACATCGGCGGTTCGGACATGACGGCTCCTTTCAGCCGGGCAACCGGCCCCGGAGGGACTTCGTTCCAAGGGATCGACGGGACCTGTCCGGCGGCGCTTGAACCCCCCGTCCCTTTCGGCTATAGCCGCGCGCTCTTGAGATTTTCGCGCCGTGGACGTGGGCTCCGCGGCGTTTTCCGTTCGAAGGTTTGACTGATGGCCAACAACCCCGGCGCCAAGAAAGCGATCCGCAAGATCGCGGCCCGCACCGAAGTGAACAAGGCGCGCCGCACGCGCGTCCGCACCTTCCTGCGCAAGTTCCAGGAAGCCGTGACGGGCGGCGACGCCGGCGCCGCAAAGGCCGCCTTCGTGGAAGCCCAGTCGGAGCTGATGCGCGCCGTCTCGAAGGGCGTGGTTCACAAGAACACGGGCTCGCGCAAGGTGTCCCGCCTGGCCGCCCAGCTGAAGAAAATGTCGGCTGCCTGACACAACGGTCCCGGACGGCCTTTCACGGGGCTGTCATGGTAAAGATCAGTGATTTCAACGGCGAGGGCGCAACCGCTCCCTCGCCGTTTGCACGTCCGCCGATAACCCAAGGCGGCCAAATTTGTGCTCGCGTCTGTGGCGAAATCGGGGATTCCGCTGGCTGTGTTTGGCTTTAGCGGAGTCAAACAATTTAACTGCATTTTACGATTCGAATCAGCGTTGACGCTCCCCGCTCCCGGCGTAAGTTTGGGCCACTAACGCACTTCCATCCCTCCACGGATGAACACGGCGCGGGACCAGTTTCGCGTCGGCGTGAGATGTCTGATCGAGAGCATGACCCCAACGGGGCGGCGCCCAGCCGCATCGGACAGGAGAAGTCGTCCCCGAACCAGGCCGCTCGAAGGGCGTTGGAAAGATGGTTCTTTTTGGTGGGTGGCTGAATATGGCGGGGGGCGCGCAGATGGCGGGGATGACCGATCCGGATCGTATCTGGACCGAAGCGGCGGGTCGCCTGCGCAGCGAGATCGGCGAGGGCGCGTTCAGCTCCTACATCGCCCCCTCGGCGGTGCGCACCGACGGCGCCGGCCAGCTGATCCTCGTCACCCCGACCGCCTATGCCCGCGACTGGGTGCGCAAGAACGCCCTGCGCCGCATGAACGAACTGTGGCTGGGCCTCGACGGCCTGTCGCGCCGCCTCGAGGTCCGTTGCCGGGCCGAGATGGGATCGGTCGTCCCGGCCTCGCAGGTCGCGGCCGGCCGCGCCGAAGCCCCGGCCGCCAATGTCGTGCCGATGACCATGCCGACGGCCACGCACGGCCCCGTGGCCGACGGCGCCCGGGCCGTGCGCGCCGCCGGGCTGCAGGAGCGGCTGACCTTCGACAGCTTCGTGGAAGGCCAGGGCAACGCCTTCGCCCTCGCCATCGCCCGCCAGGCCGCCGCCTGGGCCGACGGCCACTTCAACCCGATCTTCTTCTGCGGCCCCTACGGCTACGGCAAGACCCACCTGCTGAACGCCATCGCCTGGGAGGCCCAGCGCCTGCGTCCCGACGCCAAGGTGGTCTATCTGACCGCCGAACGCTTCCTGTCGACCTTCGTGCGCGCCATGCAGGACCGCTCGACCGCGGCCTTCAAGGAAAGCCTGCGCGGCGCCGACATGCTGCTGATCGACGACGTCCAGTTCGTCGGCGGCAAGGCCAGCACCCAGGACGAACTGCTGGCGACGCTGACCAGCCTGATCGAGGACGGCAAGCGGATCGTGCTGTCCGCTGACCGCCCGCCGATGGCCCTGACCGAGGTCGAGCCGCGCCTGCGCAGCCATCTGGCCTCGGGCCTGACCTGCCCGGTCGAGCCGGCCGACCGCGCGCTCAAGCTGGCGGTGGCGCGTAACCGCATACAGGCCCTCGCCCAACTGGGCGTCGTCTCCGGCGAGGCCCGCCCCGAGCTGCTTGAGCATCTGGTCGACCGCACCCCCGGATCGATGCGCGAGCTGGAAGGGGCCGTGAACACCCTGGCCGCCGTCGCCGGCGCCCGGCTGTCCGCCCTGACGGTCGAGGAGGTCCAGACGCTGCTGGGTTCGGCCCTGCGCGGCGGCCCCGAGCGCCGCATCACCGTCGACGAGATCCAGAAGACCGTCGCCGAGCATTTCACGCTGAAACAGGCCGATCTGCTCAGCGAGCGCCGCACCCGTTCCGTGGCCCGGCCGCGCCAGATCGCCATGTGGCTGTGCAAGCAGCACACGACCCGCTCCTATCCCGACATCGGCCGCCGCTTCGGCGGGCGCGATCACACCACGGTCCTGCACGGCGTGCGGAAGATCGAGGAGCTGATGGCCCAGGACGACCAGATCGCCCGGGACGTCGAGGCCCTGACCCGAAAGCTGCGCGGCTAGGACCCTCCGGGAAGAAAAAACGGTGTGGCGGAGTCGGCAGAGTCGGCGCCGGCCCGGGAAATTCGGTGTGTCAGGGTCGGCAGAGTCGACATTGATCCCGAGCAATTTCAACGACCGGGCGATTTCGTCATGGCGACTCCGGCGCACCTCGGGCGGGACGGCGTCGGTTCGATTTTCACAGGCCGGCAAATCCATGGCCGGGATTGTGCGCCCGCTTTTTCCTGAGGCGGGAAGATCGCGTCGAGAAAAGGCGATGTGTCTGGAAAGGCGGCCGATTTGCCCGCCAACCCGACTATAATTTCCGGAATAGCCAGCACAGCGTCACGGCCGCCGCGGGCCCGCGGGCGCTTTGTCCACAGACAGCGGTCGCCTCTTCCCGGATGGCGCGCCCGGGACCCCCGCCCCTTCCTTGCCCCGCGCCGCCAATCCGCTAGTGTCCAAGGCCCTCTATTCGCGGTGACGCCCTGAGTCGCCGCATCCGGGCGAGACGACATGCAGCTGACCATCGAACGATCCGCGCTCCTCAAGGCCCTCGGCCACGTGCAGAGCGTCGTCGAGCGGCGCAACACCATCCCGATCCTGTCCAACGTCCTGCTCAGCGCCGGACGCGACAAGCTCAGCTTCGCCGCCACCGACCTGGACATGGAGATGGTCGACGAGGCCGAGGCCCAGGTGAACGTCGAGGGCCAGATCACGGCCCCGGCCCACACCCTGTACGAGATCGTCCGCAAGCTGCCCGAGGGCGCCGAGGTGTCGCTGTCCTATTCCGGCGACGATCCCCGGCTGGTGGTCCAGGCAGGCCGGTCGAAATTCAACCTGCCGGTTCTGCCGGCCGGCGACTTCCCGGTGATGTCGACCGACACCTCGGGCACGCGCTTCACCCTGCCCAAGGAAGACCTGGCCCGGCTGATCGACAAGACCCGGTTCGCGGTCTCGACCGAGGAGACGCGCTACTATCTGAACGGCCTGTACCTGCACACCGTGGCCGAGGCCGGCATTCCGCTGCTGCGCGCCGTGGCCACCGACGGCCACCGCCTCGCCCTCGCCGAGACCCCGGCCCCCGAGGGCGCCGCCGGCGGCCCCGGCGTCATCGTGCCGCGCAAGACGGTGGATCAGGTCCGCCGCCTGCTCGACGACGGCTCGGGCCCGGTCGAGATCATGGTCAGCCCGCAGAAGATCCGCTTCGAATTCGGACAGGCCAGCCTGACGTCGAAGGTCATCGACGGCGCCTTCCCCGACTACATGCGCGTCATTCCCAAGGGGAACGACAAACAGGCCGACATCGACAACGCCGTCTTCGCCTCGGCCGTCGACCGCGTCGCCACCATTTCGGCCGAGAAGAGCCGCAGCGTGAAACTGGCCTTCGAGCTGGACCGCGTCACCCTGACGGTGCGCAACATGGAGGCCGGCCAGGGCGTCGAGGAGGTCGAGATCGGCTATTCCGAGGAGCCGTTCGAGATCGGCTTCAACGCCCGCTATCTGCTCGACGTCGCCGGCCAGATCACCGGCGAGACGGCCCACTTCAAATTCGCCGACCCGGCCAGCCCGACGCTGGTGCTCGATCCGGGCGACCCGGGCGTCCAGTATGTGCTGATGCCGCTGCGGGTTTAAGGCGTGGGGGTCCCCCCGCCCGAGGAGGCTGGCGCGGCGCTCGAAGCGGCGATCATCGCCGCACAGAACGGCGGAAGTCTTGATGACCTCGCGTCGGCGTTCATGAAGTCGTACGTCGTCGTCATGCTCGCGGAAGACCCGGGGCCCGACCCCCAGACCATCTCCCCGCTGACGGTGTCGACGCCGCAGGGCCATCTCGCGCTCGTCGTCTTCACCACCGCCGGCAAATGCTCGAACTGGTCCCGCAACGCGCCCCAATATCCCCATGCGCTGCTGGTTAGGGCCGAGTGGATTCTGAATGTGGTTGGCGAGGAATACGGCCTTGCCGTGAATCCCGGCGAAGCCGTCGGCTTCAGCATGCCGCCCTCAGGCGTGGCCCGGATGAAGGCCCGCGGGGGTCAGGCCGGCCAGCGCCAGTAGGCCTAGCATCCGCGGGTTGGGAAGGCGCGTAATAGTGGCTAGGGGATGGCGGTGGCGGATGCGTTCGATCCAGCCACCAGTCACCAGCCCCCGACCAATCGCTTGATCACCGCCCTCACCCTCACCGACTTCCGCTCCTATGCGAGTGCGAGCCTGCCCGTCGCGGCGGGGACGGTGGTGCTGCATGGGCCGAACGGGGCGGGGAAGACCAATCTGCTGGAGGGCTTAAGCCTGTTCACCCCGGGCAAGGGCTTGCGCGGGGCCAGCGCGCCGGAGATGGGGCGGCGCGAGCCGGGCGAGGCGGGCGGTCGGGCCTGGGCGGTGGCGGCGGTGCTGACCGACGGCGAGCACGAGACCAGGCTGGGCACCGGGGTGCAATCGGCGGGCGCGGCGCGGCGGATCGTGCGCATCGACGGCGAGACGGCCCAGCCGGGGCGGCTTCTGGACTATCTGCGGCCGGTATGGGCCACGCCCGAGCAGGACCGGCTGTTCTCCGACGCCCGGGCGGCGCGGCTGAAATTCTTCGACCGCCTGGTGTTCGCCGCCGATCCCGATCACGCCGCCTCGGTCGCCGCCTATGAGAGGTCGCTGCGCGAGCGGCTGAGGCTGCTGACCGACGGCGCCGAGGGGCAGCCGGCCGATCCGCTGTGGCTGGACGCGCTGGAGCTGCGGCTCGGCGAGGCCGGGGCGGCGGCGGCCTTGGCCCGCGCGGCCGCCCTCGTCACCCTGCAGGCCGCTATCGACGAACGCGGCGACCGGCCCTTCCCCCAGGCCGACCTGGGCCTCGCCGGCGAGGCCGAGGCCATGGCCGCCGCCGGGGCCGGGGCCGAGGCCATTGCCGGGGCGATCCGCGAAGGCATGGCCCGCAGCCGCGCCCGCGACGCCGCCGCCGGGCGATCGCTATACGGCCCGCACCGCTCGGACCTGACCGCCCTGCACCGTGAGAAGAACCGCCCCGCCGCCGAGGGCTCGTCGGGCGAGCAGAAGGCGCTGGTGCTGAACCTGATCCTCGCCCAGATCGCCCGCCTGGCGGGACAGGCGGCCGCGCCGATCCTACTGCTCGACGAGGCCCCGGCCCACCTCGACGCCCGCCGCCGCGCCGCCCTGTTCGACGAGATCGAGGCGCTGGGGTTGCAGGCCTTTCTGACGGGGACAGAGGCGGAGCTGTTCAGCCCCCTGCGCGGGCGGGCGCAATTCGTGAAGGTGGAGGGCGGGGGGCTGACGGTGGAGGGATGAACCGCTTCTACTCACACCCGTCATCCTCGGGCTTGACCCGAGGATCAGAGGCGAGAGGCGGGCTGTGCGTCAGGGATGACCGTGCGACCGGGCCCGTGCATTGATCGACGGAGCACCGGATGGTCTGGCCCTCGGGTCAAGCCCGAGGGTGACGGCGGGGGCAGGTCAGCCCAACTCCGCCTCCAGATCGGCCAGACGCGCGGCCTGGTCCTCGGCGATGAGCGCGTTGAGCATGGGGTCGAGGTCGCCCTCGAGGATCTGGGGCAGGCTGTGGAGGGTCAGGCCGATGCGGTGGTCGGTGACCCGC
>JBGTSL010000104.1:0-6603 GCA_041940325.1 Brevundimonas sp. | reverse complement strand
GCCATGGATCTGGTCGGCCGCAAGCTGGGCCAGGACGGCGGTCAGTCGGCGCGCGACCTGATCGAGGACATGAAGGAGACGCTGGCCGTGCTGCCGCGCCTCTATTCCGGCAAGCCGCTGGAGCGTTTCGCCACCGCCATCGAGGCGGTGCAGGACGCCACCTTCTGGCTGCTGGACCGCAAGGCGGCGGCGGACGGGGCGGCGGACGTGCTGGCCGGGGCCGACGCCTATCTGAAGCTGATGGGCGACGTGATCGGCGGCTGGATGCTGGCCAGGGGGGCGCTGGCGGCGCGGGCGATCCTCGACGCGGGCGAAGGCGATCCGGCGTGGCTGGAGGGGCGGATCGCGCTCTACGAGGTCTACGCCGCCAATGTGCTGGGCCACGCCTCCAGCCGGCTGGCCGCCGTCGGCCAGGGCGGGGAGCTGCTGGAGCGGATGAGCGCGGACGTGCTGGCGGGCTAGGTTCGCACCCGTCCTGATGCTGGCTTTTCGCGAATTGTCAGTACAATTCCGCGAACGGAACCGTTTCCGATCAACAGCTTGACGATTTTTCGCGGCGATCTTCCCGCCTAAGGAAACAGCGGGTCCATACTCTGCGGGTCCTTCCTCGGACCCGGGTCTTTGACAATCGAATCCACCCCTGCCCCCGTCCTGCATCCGGGGGCCGGCCCGAAGCGTCCGGGATGTAGACTCTGCCGACTCTGCCACCGCGAATTTCCGCTGATCCGGCGCCGACTCTGCCGACTCCGCCACACCGTTTTTCAGTTCCCTCCGGGTCTAGGGCGAGGGCGCGTCCAGCAGGGCGATGGCCTCGCGGACGTAGACGGCGTGGGCGACGATCCCGATGCCCAGACGGCCCTCGCCGGGGCGCACCTCGGACACCACCACCCCGGCGATGAAGGGATGGTCGGGCAGGACCGAACCGGGCAGCTTCCTCGCCGCCGGGGTCCAGAACACCGGCCCGCCGGAATTGCCGGGAAAGACCGGGAAGTCGAGCAGGAAGACCGGGAAGGACTGGATCGGCGTCAGCGGCCAGGAGGCCACCCGCCCGGTGCGCAGGATGGGGAAACCCGCCGTATTGGCCGAATAGCCATGCGGGTAGCCGAGGGTCAGCAGCTCGTCGCCGGGCCCGACCTGCCAGGCGTCCAGCGCATCGGCCTCGGCCAGCCAGCCGAGCGGAATGGCCGCCCGGGCGAACTCCGGCGGGGCCGAGACCTCCATCACCGCGATGTCGCGCTCCGGGTGACGGATCCAGACCGGGTCGCCGTCCTCAGCGCGGATGCGCAGCGGCTCGGGCGTGAACCGCCAGCGCCCCTCGGGCATCCGGACCCGCCAGCCGATCCGGACGTCCGGGGCCGTCATGTCCCTCAGCACATGGTGGGCCGTGACCAGCACGGTGCGCGGCGACCCGTCCGGACGCGGGGCGTCGACCAGAAAGCCCGTCCCGACGCGCCGGGTGGCCCCCTCGCCGTTGCGCTGGTCGAGCTGGACGGTCGCCGAGATCAGGCCGATGGTCAGATCCCAGGCCGGGGCCTCGATCGCCGCCGCGGGCGGCTCCTGGACGGGATCGGACGGAATCTGCAGATCGAACATGGGCGGGATGAGGTCGCGGCCTTTTGTTCATTTGACGGCGGCGGGGTCGCTCGCACAAGGTCCGCGTCCAATTCGCCACCGGGGGCCACTGATGAACCGCCGCGACCTGCTCGCCACCGCCTCGGCCGCCCTCGCGGCGACCGCCCTGCCCGCCCAAGCCCGCTCCGGAGCCTCGATGCCTCAATCCGCCCCCGTCCCGCCCGTCGCAAAGAAGATCCCCGTCCGGATCGAACAGCTGGGCCGCGTCCGGGTCGACGACTATCAGTGGATGAAGGACGACAACTGGCAGGCGGTGCTGCGCGACCCGACCCTGATCAAGGCCGACGTCAAGGAGCACCTGACCGCCGAGAACGCCTACCGCGAGGCGATGATGGCCTCGACCCTCCCCCTGCAGGCGCAGATGTTCGAGGAGATGAAGGGGCGGATCAAGGAGGACGACAGCTCCGTGCCGTCGCCGGACGGGCCGTGGGAGTACTACACGGAATACAAGACCGGCGATCAGCATCCCCGCTTCATGAGAAAGCCGCGAGCCGGCGCGGGCGACCCCCAACTCCTCCTCGACGCCAACGTCCTGGCCGAGGGCAAGGCCTATTCCGAGGTGTCCTCGGCCCAGCACAGCCCCGACCACAAGCTCTTCGCCTACGCCGAGGACGCCCAGGGCTCCGAGGTGCACCAGATCTATGTGAAGGATCTGACCTCGGGAGAGGTGCTGCCCGACCCGATCCAGTCGGCGACCGGCAATTTCACCTTTTCGCCGGACAGCCGGTGGATCTTCTGGACCAACCGCGACGACAACGGCCGTCCGGACAAGATCTTCCGCCGCCCTGTGCGGGGCGGCGAAGCGGCCCTGGTCTATGAGGAAGCCGACGACGGCATGTTCATCAGCATCGGCCGCACCGCCGACGATGCCTTCGTGATCATCTCGATCGCCAACCAGGAGACGTCCGAGGCCCGGATCATTCCCGCTTCCGATCCGACCGCGACGCCCACGGTGCTGGAGCCGCGTCAGGTGGCCCGGCTGTATGACGCCGACCACTGGGGCGACCGCTGGGTCATCCGCACCAACGCTGACGACTCAATCGACTTCAAGATCGTCGAGGCCCCGACGGCCACGCCCGGCAAGGCGCACTGGAAGGACCTCGTGCCGCACACGCCGGGCCGCTACATCGAGGGCGTGGCGCTGGTGAAGGACTTCATCGGCCGGCAGGAGCGCGCCGACGCCAACACCCGCATCATCATCCGCGACCGCGCCGGGGCCGAGCACGAGATCGCCGTCGACGAACCGGCCTACGCCCTGTCTCTGGGCGGGGCGTCGGAGTTCGACACGACAACGATGCGCTACGCCTACAACTCGCCCTCGACCCCGACCTCGACCTACGACTACGACCTGGCGACGCGCGAGCGGACCCTGCGCAAGGTGCAGGAGGTGCCGTCGGGTCATAACCCCGAGGCCTATGTCGTCGAGCGGCTGAACGCCCCCGCTTCGGACGGCGAGCTGGTGCCGGTGACGGTGCTGCGGCGGAAAACGACGCCGGTCGACGGTACAGCCCCGCTACTGCTGTACGGCTATGGCAGCTACGGCATCCCGATGTCCGCCGGCTTCTCGACCAACCGGCTGTCGCTGGTCGACCGGGGATGGATCTACGCCATCGCCCATATCCGCGGCGGTTCGGACAAGGGGTGGAACTGGTTCCTGAGCGCCCGGCGGTTCACCAAGAAGAACACCTTCACCGACTTCATCGCGGCGGCCGAGCACCTGATCTCCACCGGCCACGGCAGGGCCGGCCATATCGTGGCCCAGGGCGGCTCGGCCGGCGGTCTGCTGATGGGGGCGGTCAACAACATGCGCCCGGACCTGTGGGCCGGAGTGATCGGCCAGGTGCCGTTCGTCGATGTGATCAACACGATGAGCGACATCTCGCTACCGCTTACGCCGCCGGAATGGCCCGAGTGGGGCAATCCGATCGAGGATCCCGAGGCCTACGACTACATGATGAGCTACAGCCCCTACGACAACGTCGAGGCGAAGGCCTATCCGGCGGTGCTGGCCACCGGCGGCCTGTCGGACCCGCGGGTGACCTACTGGGAGCCGGAGAAGTGGGTGGCGAAGCTGCGGCCGGCCACGACCTCGGGCAAGCCGGTGCTGCTGAAGATCAACATGGAGGCCGGCCACGGCGGCGCCTCCGGCCGGTTCGACTATCTGAAGGAGGTCGCCCATGACTACGCCTTCGCGGTCTGGGCCATCGACAAGGGTTGGGAGCGGGTCTGACCGCTCCCTGTCGGCCCTACGGATCCAGGGTCCAGGTGTAGTCGCCGGGATTGTCAGCGTGCATGGGCACGAAGTCGCGGGTCTCATAGCCGCTCGGGCAGGTGTCGCTGCCATCCGACCAGAAGGTGTAGGGTCCGGGGTATTGGACGCAGAGCGGATGGTTGCCCCGCCAGGACCGGCCGGAGCCGTCCGTGGCGTCGGCGTACATATAGAAATTGGCGTTGTCGGTGCTGACGAGATCAATGCAGGCGCCGTTGTACACGTCGTACCAGCCGCGATTGATGAAGCGCCCGGAGCCGACCTCGACATAGGACACGGCCACGGTCGCGTTGCGGCCGCTGCTGTTGCAGACCTTGAGGTCGACGGTCGGCGTCCAGGCCGAATTGGCCTTCTGGGCCGACGCCGGAGCCGGCGCGGCCAGCGCGAGACCGGCGGCCACGGCCGCGATGACGACGGATTTCACGGTTCTGGTTCTCCCCCGGATGAAGTCCGCAGATTATCAGAGGCGTAGGCCAAATCCAGTGACGGTTGCTGACGGTCAGGCAGGCAGGGGATTGCACCGATGATGCGCACGATCCGCGACGCGACGGAGGACGACCTCGACGCCGTCGCCAGACTGTATGGACACGAAGTGCTGAACGGCACGGCGACCTTCGAACTGCAGCCGCCGACCCGGGACGAGATGATCCGCCGCTTCCACGCCGTGAAGCGTCACGAGCTGCCGTGGCTGATCGCCGAACTGGACGGCGCCTTCGCCGGCTACGCCTACGCTTCGCCGTTCCGGCCGCGCCCCGCCTATCGCTATGGCGTCGAGGGGTCGATCTATGTCGAGCCGGCGGCGCGCGGCCACGGCGTCGGCAGGGCCCTGCTGGAGGCGCTGGTCGAGCGGGTCCGCGCCATGGGGCTGCGGCATATGATCGGGGCGATCAGCGACAGCGAGACCAGCGCGGCCTCCATCGCCCTTCACCGGGCGCTCGGCTTCCGGGACGCCGGGGTCTATCGGCAGGTGGGCTGGAAATTCGACCGCTGGCTGGACGTGACGCTGATGCAGCTCGATCTCGCGCCCGATGGCGGGCCGCCGTCCGCGCCGGGGCTCGACCTGACCGGCGGCCTCGCCTGAGCCGCCGCCGGGCCGCCCCGGTCAGTGCGGCGCGATTTCGTCCGGCGGCGTGGTCAGCCAGGGGGCCAGCCGGAAGCGCCGCGGCGGCTCGCCCAGGGTCCGGTGGTGGATGAACTGGCGCGCGAAGTCGACCACGGCGCGGATCGTCTGTTCGTCGAAGGGCTTGGACACGGCCCCGAGCGCGCCGGCGAATCCCTCCGGGATCTGCTCCGGATTGGCGGTCAGGAAGACCACCGCCGTGCCGTGAGCGGCGACCAGCCGCTGGGCGATGCGGGGCCCGGTCATGCCGTCCAGAAGGTTGATGTCTATCAGGGCCAGATCGGGATGCTCCCGCTCCGCGATGGCGAAGGCGCTGGCCTGATCCATGGCGCAGCCGACAACGTCGCAACCGGATTCGCCCAGCACAAGCTCCAGCTCCATGGCGAGGAGCGCCTGGTCTTCAACGATCATGACCCGAAGGTCGGGCGGCTTGGACACCAATACTCCCCCGCACTAACCAGACCCGTTTACCACTGCTGTGTCCGCTAGCGGACCGACAAACGCCTGATTGGCTATTTGGTTCGGTCTGACGTAAGATTTCTTGGGCTTTTCAGGGCTTGGGGGACCGATGGCCGCGGCTGCCGGAGAGAGCATCGTTGAACTTCAGCGTCGGCTGCTGGGCGGCTATCAGCTGCTGCAGACGCTTGTCGGAATCCGGCTTCGCACCGTCACCGATCCGGACAGCGTCCGGCATCTGACATGGCTGAGCGACGTCACCGCCGCCATGGAGTTGATCAGCCGGCGAATGACCGTAGAGGGCCGGCTGGATTTCGCCGGCTATCTGGAGGACGTGGCCGCCTTCTGGACCCGGGCCTGCGAGGGTCGTCCGGTGCGGCTGGACGTGCGCGGGCAATCCGCCCTGCTGCCCGACAGCCACCTGCTGCCGCTGGCCATCATCACGCACGAACTGATCGCCAACGCCTGCCGCCACGCCTTCCCCGACGGGCGGCGCGGCTCGATCGCGGTGGCCTTCTCCCGGGCGGTGGGCGGCGTCAGCCTTGTGGTGCGCGATTCGGGAATCGGCGCCGACACGCTGGAGCCGGGCGAAGGGCTGGCGCTGGTGCGCGGCCTGGTCGAGCATCTGGGCGGGTCGATGAGCATCGAGACCGCACCGGAGGCCGGGGTCGGGGTGCGCATCCGCCTGCCGCTGGACACGTCGCCGACCCATTGAGTCGGCCGGACTCCGGCCCCGCGAGGCGGTTCCGCAAAGGCTGTGGATGTCGGGAGCGGATGGCTGGGGAACTAGGACTCGAACCTAGAATGACGGTACCAACCATTACACCAGTCCCCAGCAGGTCCGGCGTTTCCGGGGGCGACGCCCCGGGAGGCGTGCGAGATACGACAAGGCCGCGGGGGATGCAAGACGCGGATTCCAGACTATTTCGCGAGGGGGCGTTTCCTCGCTTGCGGGGGCCGGACCCCCTCGTTATAAGCCCGCTCCTCAAGTCGGAGTGTGGCTCAGTCTGGTAGAGCACTCGGTTTGGGACCGAGGGGCCGAAGGTTCGAATCCTTCAGCACCGACCAGACAATGCAGGGTCCGTCATTGGCGAGACTAGCTGGCTGTAAACCAGTGGCCTTAGTG
>JBGTSL010000103.1:0-6608 GCA_041940325.1 Brevundimonas sp. | reverse complement strand
TCTCCGTGACCCCTACGCCCGTGAATGGCAGAACGGTAATTCCCGCTGGGACATTATCGACATGGTGCGCCTGACCTATGCCCTGCGCCCCGAAGGAATCAACTGGCCGAAAAAGGAAGATGGCAGCCCCAGCTTCCGCCTCGAAGAGCTGACCGTTGCTAACGGCATTACCCATGAAGCCGCCCACGACGCTATGTCAGACGTCGAGGCGACCATTGCGGTGGCCCGACTGATCCGCGAGCGCCAGCCCAAGCTGTTTGAATTTGCCTTCGGCCTGCGCAAGAAAGACAAGGTGCTGCACGAAATGGGCCTGCCGGCCGAGCAGTTCGATGCGCGCCCCTTTCTGCATGTCTCTGGCATGATCCCGCCGCAGCGCGGCTGCATTGCCGTGATGTGGCCGCTGGCCCAGCACCCGACCAACAAGAACGAGGTCATCTGCTGGGACCTGAACGCCGACCCGGCCGAGCTGGCCAGCCTGGATGCCGACACCCTGCGCCTGCGCACCGTGGTCCTCGACGGCCGCGCCGCCACCGCCGTCTTCACCGCCCGCGAGCGGGCCCAGCAGTCCATCGGCCCCGAGGCCGAACCCCTCGCCTTCGACGGCCGCGCCCTGCTGGAGACCATCCGCGAGAACCCGGCGGTGCTGAACCCCGGCCACGGCTACGGCGCGCGCTGGAGCCCCGACGTCATGGCCGCCCTGATCGGCCGTCCCAACCCGGCCCGCGCCGACCGCTATCCGACCGAGGTGGCCAAACCCGCCGAGACCCCCGACGGCCTTGTCGAGGCCCTGACCCGCGAGTTCGCCGCCGAGCCGGCCGTCCGCGCCGCCTGGCTGGCCCTGGCGCGCTGGAACGACGGCGCCGAGGGCTTCCTGCTCGACGTCCGCGCCACCCCCGGCGAGGCCGCCGTCCCCGCCCTGATGAACCGCGCCCTCGCCGGCCTGACGCTGGACGCCCGCCTCGACGTCGTCGTCGGCTCCCCGGCCGAGGCCCCCGGCGCCGGTCTCGAGATCGTCGCCCCGCGCTAGCCTGACGGCCCGAACCGCCGCATGCTGTCGTCCTCACCGCCCCGCGAGGACCGCACCATGGCCACCGATGCATTCAAGGGCCCCGACCGCGCCCCCCGCCTGGCCGTGCTGATCGACGCCGAGAACGCCTCGCCGAAGATCGCCGAGGCCCTGTTCACCGAGATCGCCACCCTCGGCGAGGCCTCGGCCCGGCGCATCTACGGCGACTTCGCCAGCGCCCAGATCCAGGGCTGGACCCGCGTCCTCGCCCGCTTCGCCATCCAGCCGCAGCAGAATTTCGCCAATACGAAGGGCAAGAACTCCGGCGACATCGCCCTCGTCATCGACGCCATGGATCTGCTCCACTCGGGCCGCTTCGACGGCTTCTGCCTCGTCTCCTCCGACGCCGACTTCACCCGCCTCGCCTCGCGCATCCGCGAAGAAGGGGTCGACGTCTACGGCTTCGGCGAGCGCAAGACGCCCGAGAGCTTCCGTCAGGCCTGCACCCGCTTCATCTACACCGAGAACCTCACCGGCCGCGCCGTCTCCGACAGCGAGGACGAGCCCCCCGCCAGACCCGCCCGCGGCCGCAAGTCCGCCGCCGCCGCCGCCCCGGCCGAGCCCGGCGCCACGCCCGCCCCCGGCAAACGCCCCCCGTCCGAGGCCGCCCGCCTGATCGCCGCCGTCATCGCCGACATGGACGAGGACGGCCAGGGCTGGGTCAACGCCGGCGGCATCGCCAACCGTCTGCGCAACGCCTACCCCGACTTCGACCAGCGCTCCTACGGCTACGCCAAACTGTCGGATCTGATCCGGGCGACCGGCCGGTTCGAGGTGGAGACCAGCGCCGGCGGGGCGATGCGGGTGAGGGATCGGGCGTAGAGCGCTCCCTCCGGTAGGAAACCGGAATCCTGTTCATGATCAGGTTGTTCCTGACTTGTTCTCCTGGCGGAATCTCTCCAGTCTGCCACGCTGAACAAGCGCGGAGTCGGCCGTGTCGGAGTATGCCCTCATGGTGAAACAGGCTGGCCAGGCCACGGCCGACAAGGCGGTCGACCTCGGCTTGATCGAAGGCCCCGTTCGCCCTTCGGCGAAGCCGCCCGAGCTGAAGTTGATCCGGGGCGACAAGGACTCCGAGCCCGCCGACTTCACCTTCATAGACCTGTTCGCCGGCATCGGCGGTCTGCGCCGGGGCTTTGAGGCGATCGGCGGCCGCTGCGTCTTCACGTCCGAATGGGACAAATACAGTCAGAAGACCTACCGGGCGAACTTCCCGGACGACGATCACGAGATCAACGGTGACATCACCAAGATCGAGGCGTCGGAGATCCCGGCCCATGACGTCCTGCTGGCCGGCTTTCCGTGCCAGCCTTTCTCCATCGCCGGCGTGTCCAAGAAGAACGCACTAGGCCGGGCGCATGGCTTCGAGGACAAGACCCAGGGCACTCTGTTCTACGATGTCGCCCGCATTATCGCCCACCACCGCCCGGCGGCCTTCCTTCTGGAGAACGTCCGCAACCTCGTCAGCCACGACAAGGGCAAGACGTTCCAGACGATCAGGGACGTGCTGACGGAAGAGCTCGGTTACACGATCGACTTCCGCGTCATCGACGGCCGCCACTGGACGCCCCAGCACCGCGAGCGGATCTTCATCATCGGGTTCCGCGAGGACCAGGGTTTCCGGTTCGCAGATATGAAGCTACCGGACGCGGCGCCGAAGCTGGAAACGATCCTGCACGCTGGCGATGGCTCGGAGGCGCCAGACCAGCGCTTCACGGTCGGCAACTCCGGTCGGGTGTCGGACAAATACACCCTGACCGACCACCTCTGGAACTACCTCCAGCGCTACAAGGAAAAGCACCAGGCGGCCGGCAATGGCTTCGGCTTCGGCTTGGTCGGGCCCGAGGACGTCGCCCGCACCCTCTCGGCCCGGTACTACAAGGACGGCTCGGAAATCCTGGTGAAGCAGGACGACGGCAAGGCCCCGCGCCGCCTGACGCCTCGCGAATGCGCCCGGCTGATGGGCTTCGACGACCCGCAGGGCAACGACTTCATCATCCCCGTCTCGGACACCCAGGCCTATCGCCAGTTCGGGAATTCTGTTGTGGTGCCGGCCGTGAAAGCCGTCGCCGAACATATGAAGCCGCACCTCTTCGCCGCGCTCGGGAAACGGCCGAAGGCCGTGCTTGGCTGACGTCGTAGATGCCGCGACCCGCAGCCGGATGATGTCCGGCATCCGGGGCAAGAACACCAGGCCGGAACTCCTGATCCGCAAGGCGCTGCACGCGCGCGGTTTCCGCTATCGGCTGCACTGCAAGGATCTGCCTGGCAACCCGGATCTGTGCCTGCCGAAATATCGCGCGGTGATCTTCGTCCACGGCTGCTTCTGGCACGGGCACGACTGCCACCTGTTCAAATGGCCGAAGACGCGGCCGGAGTTCTGGCGGGAGAAGATCGGGCGGAACAGGACGGTGGATGAGAAGGCGCGAGAGCGCTTGCTCTCAGACGGCTGGAGGGTGGCCGTCATATGGGAATGCGCATTGAAGGGCCGAGAGCGCGTATCGTTTGACGAGGTGATTGAACCTCTGGTGGGGTGGCTGCCATCGTCAGACATAGAGTGCGAGATTAGGGGAGCGCCGCCCTAGGGCGGGTGCCACAACTGGGGGTGAAATGGCTGATCTGAAGGTGCTCGATGGGGTGACGTCGGGCGATGCTTCTCTGCTGCTCCAGCTGCTGCACGACGCGCGCCAGATTTTCATCAAGAAGCTATCGAACAACGATCGGGACTGGGCACGATTCTCGAACAAGCACCAAGCCGGTGCGTACATACCGCTCGAGGAGCGCGATAGCGGCTTCTTTCCGGCGATGAACGTGAAGGAAAGAACGGACGGCAAGACCGACGAAATCCGCGAAGTCAGGATCACAGCCTCTTGGCCCCAAGTCGGCGAGGAAGCCAAAGTCTCACGGCTGGTTAATTACCGAAGCAAGGGTGAGGAAACTCATCTGACCGGCCTTCCAAAGGGAGCCTTCGCTTCCCTTTCCCCCGGTTCATATCTCGTAATCGGTCGCATCGAGGCTGGACGAGACATTCAGTATCGTTGCCTGACGGTCGACTCGGAATCGGACGACGCTCTTGTCCTCAATGATGCGCTGTCCTTGCCGGCTGACTTTCAGGCAGTCATCAAATTTCCCGCGGAAGAGCGCGAGCGTCTGCACGCAAAGCTGCTCGATTTCACTGACTTGGTGCTGGCGGCGTGGCAACGGGGCGAGATCAGGCAGTTTGCGGATGAATGCGCCACGATGCCCGGGACCGCGGCGTTGGCCGGCATGGCCAGAGACGAATACCTCAACCTCCATGGCCTGAACGAATTGAACCCATTTCTTCTGGAGTGCCCGGGTGACGCGATCCGCGAGATCAGCCGGGTCCGTGAACATGCAATCTTCCGGGAGTACCAGCTTCGCAGCACTGCCATTGCCCTGGTGATCCTGGTAGCGGGTGAAGTGCCCGGAGCCCTGTCTATCGGCTCGATCATCCGGCGTTTGATTGATTCCGTTCGCGACATTGATGCGCTGATGCTCTCGGCGAGTCAGCAGCGTCGTTCTCGCGCTGGCTACTCCTTTGAGCACCACATCGAGGCGATGCTCCTTGCCGGCGAGGTTCCCTTTGAGAAGCAGGTAGTGATGGAGGCAAAGAAGCGCCCGGACTTTGTATTGCCTTCGCTCGAATATCTTCGTCGATCGGCCGACGAAGACGAACGGGGGCTGATCCTCAGTGCGAAAACCACGCTGCGGGAAAGATGGAAGCAGGTTCAGAGGGAAATGGGCACCAGTGACCTGTTCCTCGCTACGGTTGATGAAACCATCGCGGGGAACGCCATCAAGGACATGTCGGCGATGGGCATCACCTTGGTTGTGCCGGAGAAACTGAAGGCGAGAGATTCAATCGCAGCGAAAGCCGCCGAGTATCGTGGCCATAAGAACGTGATCAGCTTTCGGGAGTTTTTCCACGATGTGCTCCGCGAGAGGCGGATGCCGAGCTGGGTGGTAGCCTAGCGCGCACAGCCAGACCCCACCTTTCGTCATCCTCCGGCAAGCGGCGCAGCCGCGCAGACCGGGGGACCCAGCGGCGCGCGCGAGCGCGACCCTGACGGACCGCCGCTATTCACGACAGCCTGCATGAAGAGATCGCCTTCAGCGCCGCTGGGTCCCCCGGTCTCGGTTACGCCTCGCCGGAGGATGACGAAAGCAAGGGCAGCGAGCGGGCGAGCATGCCGCCACCCTTGCCCTCAGCGCTTCCTGAACCGCCCCGCCTCGGCCTTCAGTCCGGCGCCCCAGTCGGTCTCCGGATGGTCCGGCTCGGCCGCGAACGGTAGGGCGCCCGCCACGCCGCGCGCGGCCAGCGCCAGCGGCAGGGCGAACAGGGGCAGCATCCGCAGCGGCTTGCGGCGCTTGTCGGTGACGTCCCAGCCCTCGGCCTCGAAGGCCTCGGCCAGTTCGGCGGGGGACCGGCGGTGAAGGTCGCGCAGAGGGTCGGGCCAGTCGGCGGGCAGGGGGATGGCCTCCGCCTCGTCCAGCGACAGGCCGAAGGCCGCGCGGGCGACGGCGTCGACCTCCGGATGCTCGTGGCGCAGGTCCGGATCGGCCAGCCGCGGCTTCATCAGCGCCTTCAGCTCCAGCTCGTCGACGCCGGGCAGGTCGGCGAGGCGGCGCATCTTCACTCAGCCGGGGCCGCAGCCGGGCGCCGCTTCGACTCGGCCAGACCGGCCTGCACCGCGTCGAAGGTCTCGGCGACCTCGCCGGTCGGGGCCTTGCCCATCAGGCTGACGACGACGATGGCGAGGAAGGAGAGGATGAAGCCGGGCACGATCTCGTAGATGACGGAGCCCAGTTTGGCGCCGTCGGGCAGGACCGGGGCGTAGACCCAGACCAGCACGGTGGCGGCCCCGACGATCATGCCGGCGAGGGCGCCGTTGCGGGTCATCCGCTTCCACGTCAGCGACAGGATGACCAGCGGCCCGAAGGCGGCGCCGAAGCCGGCCCAGGCCTGCGACACGAGGTTGAGCACGCTGTTCTGCGGGTTCCAGGCGAGGATCCCGGCGGCCACCGCCACGGCCAGAACCGTGATCCGGCCGACCATCACCAGCTCCTTCTGGGGGGCGTCCTTGCGGAGGAAGACCGCGTAGAAATCCTCGGTCAGGGAGGACGAAGACACCAGCAGCTGCGACGAGATGGTGCTCATGATCGCCGCCAGGATGGCGGCCAGCAGGAAGCCCGTCACCAGCGGGTGGAACAGCACGTCGGACAGCAGGATGAAGATGGTCTCGGGGTCCGTGACCTCCAGCCCGGTGCGGCTGGCGTAGGCCAGACCGGCCAGACCGGTGCCGAGGGCGCCGATCAGGGTGACCAGCATCCAGCTCATGCCGATGTTGCGCATCATCGGCACGTCGCGGACCGAGCGCACGGCCATGAAGCGGACGATGATGTGCGGCTGGCCGAAATAGCCCAGCCCCCAGCTCATCGCCGAGATGATGCCGATCAGGCCCACCCCGCCGAAAATGTCGAGCAGGGACGGGTCGATCCCGCGGATCGTCGTATTGAGCCC
>JBGTSL010000102.1:0-6612 GCA_041940325.1 Brevundimonas sp. | reverse complement strand
CATCTCCTCGGCGACCTCGAAGTCGGCGATGACCCCGTCGCGCATGGGACGGATGGCTTCCATGTGGCCAGGGGTGCGGCCCAGCATCTGCTTGGCCTCGATGCCGACGGCGTGGACGATCTTGCGCCCGCCGACGTTCCGCAGCGCGACCACCGAGGGCTCATTGAGCACGATGCCCTTGCCCTTCATGTAGATCAGGGTGTTGGCGGTGCCGAGGTCGATGGCGATGTCGTTGGAGATCGCGCCGAAAATGCTGTTGAACATGGATCCGGGGTACCGTTCGTTCGGGCCTTGAAGAGGGCGTTCGCTGACTCGATCCGTTTCGGCGACGCCCCGGCCGCGCGCATCCCCATGAGCGCCGCCTCCTGATCGTTATCGCCTGACCGACCGAAGGCCGGTTTGCCCTCGCGCGCAGGGGATTACAAGCCCCATGCGGCGCGTCCGGGGCCCCTGCCCGCACTATCCGGAGCGTGGCCGTTCACGATCCCGTCAGCCAAGCTTATTCGTCCGCCGCTCCCGCCGCCCGCTCGCGGCGTTTGACCAGTTCGCGGACCGCCAGCATCAGGCCGAGCCAGACCACGGCCACGCCGGCGAGGATGGCCGAGGTCCAGACGCCGTCGCCGCTGACCGCCGAGACCACCGCCCCGCCGAAGAAGGCCACCAGGGCGGTCTTGGGCAGCACCCCGAGCGCGCAGCCGATCAGATAGGCGGGAAACGATGCCCGGGTGGCGCCGAAGGCCATGTTGACGACGATGAACGGCGCCGAGGGCACGTTGCGGATCATGAAGCTGGCGTAGAAGGCGTTCTTGCCGACGAAGCCCTTGAGCCGGCCCAGCGTGCGCCCGCCGTAGCGGTCCAGCATCCGCGCCGTCGGGCCGCGGCCCAGCCAGTAGGTCACGCCCGCCGAGGCCACCGTCGCCGCCCAGCTGTAGAAGAAGCCCAGTGACGGACCGAAGGCGACCACGCAGGCGGCGATCAGGATGAACTGCGGCGCGCCGATGAAGGCGGCGGCGACGAACAGCACCACCGTCGCCGCGAACGCCCACGGGCTGCCGGCGAAGCCCTGCAGCCAGGCCTCGAGCTTCTCCTCGGCCTGCAGCCCCATCTGGCTCTTGCCGACCATCAGCAGGGCCACCGTCGCCCCGAGCAGCAACGCCGTCGCCAGCGCCGCCCGCCACCGGCGGCCTTCCATATTGAGGATGAAATCGAGGAGGCGGCGCATGAGCGGCGATTAGCATTCCAGCGATCCGGCGGCGAGAGGCCCGCCTCGCTCGCCGGGCCGGGCGCGCGAGTGATCCGCCCGCCGCCGTCGCGCGTAATCGTCCCAGGCTGACAGGAGACAAACTATGACCCAGGCGCTCGCGTTCGTGACGGTGCTCGTCATCTTCAGCGTGATCGACACCCTGTGGCTCGGCTATATGGGGGATCGGGTCTATCGCCCGCTGATCGGCGAGGTGCTGGCGGAGAAGTTCCGGCTGGTTCCGGCCATCGCCTTCTACACCCTGTACGCGGCGGGCCTGACGATCTTCGCGGTGCTGCCGGGGCTCAAGACCGGGGACTGGAAGACGGCGCTGATGTGGGGCGCGCTGTTCGGCCTGTTCGCCTACGGGACCTACGACCTGACCAACTACGCCACGCTGAAGACCTGGGGGCTGAAGATCACGGCGCTGGACATGACCTGGGGCGTGGTGGTCAGCGGCGTGTCCTCGGCGGCGGCCTGCGCCGCGGCGCTGCGGCTGATGAAGATGCTCAACCTGGCGCTTTAGGCGGGCGCGGGAAGAAGACGGGCGTACGGGCGGCGTAGCGGGCGAAGGCCTCGGGGCGGCTGCGGCGCATGTGCTCTTCCAGCGGCGGGATGCCCGAGACGCGGGTCAGCAGCCAGTAGATGTAGGCCGGGCCGATCAGGGCCAGCCAGCCCCACGGCCGCTCGCCGCCGAGGTCGACGGCCAGCACCGGCCAGGCGCACCAGCCCAGCCATTCGAAGAAATAGTTGGGGTGCCGGGACCACGCCCAGAGGCCGCGGTCCATGACCTGGTCGCGGGTGGTTTCGGGATCGGCGCGGAAGGCGGCCAGCTGACGATCGGCGATCCCGGCTCCGGCCACGCCGGCGAGCAACAGCGCGGCGCCGAGCGCTTCCTGAAGGCCGAGCGGTCCCTGCCGGTTGTGAGCCGCGAGCAGGATCGGCAGGACCAGAACGGCGGCCGCGCCGGCCTGCAGCTGCAGGAAGCCGAACAGGCGCGGCTGGAAATTCGCGCCCCAGTCCTCGCGCAGCCGGGCGTAGCGGGCGTCCTCTGGCCCGGACAGGGAGCGGCCGGCGATGTGCGAGCCGAGGCGGACGCCCCACAGGGCCGCCAGTCCCGCCGCCAGCCACTGGCGCCCGTCGGGCGGACCGTCGACCGGATAGAGGGCCGCGCCAGCCCCCGCCGCGCACAGGCCGAAGGACCAGAAGACATCGGCCCAGCCGCCCTGCCCCGTCTGGCGCTGCACGGCCCACGCCGCCGCCATGACCGCGCAGAGGAACAGGGCCGCCAGACCCCAGGGGGCCAGCAGGGCGATCACAGGCGGACGAAGGGCTGCAGCAGGCGGCCGATCCAGCCGTCGAGGCGGATCTGGCCGTCGAGGGCGACGACGCACAGGCAGGGCTCGGCCGACACCGTACGCGGGCGATGATGCACCTCGCCATCGGCCTCCTCGAAGTCGCCGGGGCCGAAGCGGCCCTCGTCGGTTTCATAGGCCCCGGAGATGACGCAGGTCAGTTCGACGCCCTGGTGGGTGTGGACCGGGGTGGTGCGGCCCGGGCCGATGCTGAGCAGGATCACCCGGCAATCGCCGTCGCGGGGCGCGAGCACGTCACGGACGCGCATGTCGGGGCCGATCCAGCGCCACGGGCCGAGGGCGTAACCGCGCAGAGGCGCCGGCAGCTCGGTCATGTCGTTGGCGGGCTCGGGCTGGACCACGGGCTCGGGCGCAGACAGGCTGGCCAGCGTCCGGGCCAGCAGGTCCCCGGCGACCGGCGCGGGTTCGATGGCCTCGAGCACCGCGCCGCCGACGACCTGGAGGTCGCCGACCCAGCGGGCCGTTTCCGGCCGCATGGCCAGATGGGCGGCCACGACCACGGATTCGGGCGGGCTGAGAGTGCCGGCGGCGTAGGCCAGCAGACGTTCCTCAGACGGTTGACGGACGGCGGTCATGACGGGTCCCCGACAGGCTGTTCCAGAAGCTCCCTGAGCTTGATCATCGCGTTGCGTATCCTCGACTTTACGGTTCCGAGCGGCAGCGCCAGCGACTGCGCCACCTCGGCGTGGGTGAGATCCTGGAAGAAGGCCATCTGGATGACCTCGATCTGGTCCGGTTTCAGGCTGCTCAGGGCGGCGCGGACGCGGCCCTCGTCTTGGCGGGCCTCGAGCAGATCATCCGGCCGCTCCGGTTCGGGCGGCCCGGTCAGGCTGATTTCCGGGACGGGCAGCGGCCGGGCGTCCTTTCGCAGCGCGTCGATGCGGCGGTTGCGGGCGATGGTGAAAATCCAGGTCGCCGCCCGCGCCCGCGCCGGGTCGAACAGCTCCGCCTTGCGCCACACCGTCAGCATGGCGTCCTGGGCGAAGTCGTCGGCCGCCGCCGGGGCCGCGCCCGCGCGCATCAGCCAGGCCTTGAGGCGCGGCGCGAAATGATCGAACAGCGCCGCGAACGCGTCGCGGTCACGGTCCCGCGCCACCGCCTGGATCAGGCGATCGTAGTCGGCGTCCCCGCTCACGGCGCCGCCGCGCGCAAGACCGATGTCCGAAGCCAATCCATGCATTGCCCTTCATACGCGGCTGATCACGGGTCGGATCATAGCTGATCCAACGGCGGATGCTCGACGTAACAGCGACCGTGCCGCCCGTAGAGGGCCGAGCGGAGTTCGCATGAATCTCAAGACCGTTTCGACCGACAGACCATCGGCCTCTTCCCTGCGGATCGCGGTGATCGGATCGGGAATTTCCGGCCTCTCCTGCGCCTGGTTGCTCAACCGGAACCACGACGTCGTGCTCTACGAGAAGGCCGAGCGGCCCGGCGGCCACACCAACACCGTGACGGCCAACGCCTCCACAGGGCAGATCCCCGTGGACACCGGCTTCATCGTCTTCAACGAGGCCACCTATCCCAATCTGATCGCCCTGTTCGATCATCTGGGCGTGGCCAGCCGGGCGACCGACATGTCGTTCTCGGTCTCGCTCGAGGGCGGCGCCTTCGAATACGCCGCCCCGGCCCTGTTCGCCCAGCGCCGCAACGTGCTGCGCCCCCGGTTCTGGTCGATGTTGTCCGAGGTGCTGCGGTTCTATCGCGAGGCCCCGGCGGCCCTGGCCGCGCTGGAGGATCAAAACCTGTCGCTGGGCGCCTTCCTGCAGCAGGGCCGGTTCAGCGCCGCCTTCCGGGACGACCACCTGCTGCCGATGGCGGCGGCGATCTGGTCGTCGCCGGCTGAGGCCCTGATGGACTATCCGGCCGCCTCCTTCCTGCGCTTCTGCGACAATCATGGACTGCTGCAGCTGGTCGGCCGGCCGCTGTGGCGCACGGTTATCGGCGGCAGCCGCACCTATGTCGACAAGATCGCCGAGACCCTCGGGGACGGGGTCCGCCTCGGCCGGGACGTCACGGGCGTGCGCCGGACCGGCGAGGGCGTGATCGTCAGCGAACGGAACGGTCGCCACGAACGGTTCGACCATGTGGTCATCGCAACCCACGCGGACCAGGCCCTGGCCCTGCTGGCCGAGCCGACAGAGGCGGAAAGACGCACGTTGGGCGCCTTCCGCTACAGCCGGAACCTGGCGGTGCTGCACACCGACCCCGCGCTGATGCCGAAGCGGCGTCGCGCCTGGGCCAGCTGGAACTACATCGGCTCGGACGGGGGCCTGTGCGTCAGCTACTGGATGAACAGGTTGCAGGGTCTGCCGGGCCAGGACCTGTTCGTGACGCTGAACCCGCCGCAGCCGCCACGCGGCGACGCCCTTCTGCGCAGCGAATTGTACGAACATCCGATCTTCGACGCGGCGGCGCTGCGGGCGCAGGCGCGGCTCTGGGACCTGCAGGGCGCGGGCGGCGTGTGGTTCTGCGGGGCGCATTTCGGGGCCGGCTTCCACGAGGACGGCCTGCAGTCGGGTCTGGCCGTGGCCGAACAACTGGGCGGCGTGCGCCGCCCGTGGACCGTCGCCGACGAGAGCGGACGCATCCGGATCGGCCAGCGGGAACGCGCCATGGAGACGGCGGCGTGAGCCCGGCATCCGCCCTCTACGCCGGCGGGGTCGTGCACCAACGGCTGCGTCCACGCCGCCACCGCCTGCAGCGCAGGGTCTTCTGGCTATTGCTCGATCTGGAAGAGATCGACGACCTCGACCGGCGGCTGAGGCTGTTCTCGCGCAACCGCCGCAACCTGTTCTCCTTCTTCGACCGCGATCATGGCGACGGCTCCGGCCGGACGCTCAAGGCGCAGGTCGAGGCCCGGCTGGCCGCCATCGGGGTCGATCTGGCCGGAGGCGCGATCCGGCTGCTGACCATGCCGCGGGTGTTCGGCTTCGTCTTCAACCCGATCAGCGTGTACTACTGCCACGCCGGCGACGGCCGGCTGGCGGCGCTGAGCTATGAGGTGACCAGCACCTTCGGCGAGCGGCGCTGGTACGACCTGGCCGTCGCGCCGGGCGAGAGCGACGGCGTGTTCCGGCAGGGCTGCGCCAAGACGCTGTATGTGTCGCCCTTCATGGAGATGGAGATGCGGTACCGCTTTCGCGGCGCCGCGCCGGGCCAGCGGGTCGGGCTCACCGTCGGCTGCGACGACGCCCGGGGACCGCTGCTGAGCGCCAGCCTGCGGGGCGAGCGCCGTCCGCTGACCGACCGCGTCCTGGCCCGGGCCGCCCTCGCCTTCCCGCTGATGACCTGGAAGGTGGTCGCGGCGATTCATTGGGAGGCCATGCTGCTCTGGCTCAAGGGCGTGCCGGTGACGCTGGCCCGGCGACCGGCGCCCGTGGCGGCGCGGGGAGCGACCTCGTGACGGCGGTCGCGCCGCTGGCGCCGGCCCGGCCCGCGTCCGCGCTCGGAGCCGGTCTTTTCCTCCGGCTGCTGGCGAGCAGCTGGCACAAGGGCCGGCTGACCCTGACCCTCCCGGACGGTTCGGCGCACCAGCTGGAGGGACGCGAACCCGGGCGGTCGGCTGTGCTGGCGATCACCGACTGGCGCAGCGTGCGCCGGACCATCGTCGGCGGCGATATCGGCTTCGCCGAGGCCTATATGGCCGGCGATTGGGACAGTCCGCATCTGGCCGCCCTGCTGGAGGCCTTCGCCGACAACTACGACCGGCTGGGCCGGCTGGTCGACGGCAATCCCGCGCTGAACGCGCTCAACCGCCTCGCCCACGCCCTGAACCGCAACAGCCGGCGCGGGTCGCGGCGCAACATCCACGCCCACTACGACCTCGGCAATGACTTCTACCAGGCGTGGCTTGACGGTTCGATGACCTATTCCGCCGCCCGGTTCGGCGCCCCGGACGAGAGTCTGGAGCAGGCGCAGACGGCCAAGTACGCCCGGCTGGCGGAGATCATGGACCTGCGCCACGGTCAGTCGGTGCTGGAGATCGGCTGCGGC
>JBGTSL010000101.1:0-6641 GCA_041940325.1 Brevundimonas sp. | reverse complement strand
CCGGTAGGACGCCTCCCGGAACCACGCGGGAAGCGCACCCGCCAGCCACCGCCGGGCTTCGCCTCCGGTAGAGCCCTTAGGGGCGCGCGCGTAGGCAGTGATCCCGAATGTCGCCGTGTCGCAGCCAAGCTTAACCCTTTCGACATCGAGAGGGAGAGTCCGAGATGTCTTCGACCGAGTTCTTCCAGTCCGAGGCTGCCGCGCCGTCCGCCGCGAATGCATGCTGGACGGGCGCCCTGCGCATGACCTTCGCCGCCGGCGAGGAGATATACGGTCAGGAGGAGGACGCTGATCTGATCTACCTGCTGGTGAAGGGATCGATCAGGACCTCCCATCTGCTGCCGGACGGACGGCGTCAGGTTGGCGCCTTCTACTATCCGGGCGACGTTTTCGGGATTGAGGCCGGACCGGCGCACCGATTCTCGGCCGAAGCCCTGACCGTCTGTGAGGTCATGGTGGTGAAACGCTCCGGGTCGGCGACGTACGAACCCGGCTGGATGGAAAATCTCCTCTGCGCCGCGACGTCAATGGAGCTGGCCCGGGCGCAGATGCACATGCTCCTGCTGGGCCGGGCCACCGCGTGCGAGCGGGTGGCCCGCTTTCTTCTGGACCTGGCCGACCGGTTCCGCGGCGATCTGGTGACCCTGCCGATGAGCCGCCAGGACATGGCCGACTATCTGGGCCTGACCATCGAGACGGTGTCGAGGATGCTCGGCCGCCTGCAGGCCGACGGCGTGGTCGAACTGGCCGGGTGCCGGCAGTTCCGCGTCCGGCATCGGAACAACCTGATGAGGCTCGCCGCCGCCTGAACCAGCCCGGGAAGGACCGGGCCGCCATCGAGGAGTGACGCCATGAACCGCCTGATCGACAAGGTCGCCGTGATCACCGGGGCCGCCGTGGGTCTCGGGAGGGCGACCGCCATCCGCATGGCCGAGGAAGGCGCCTCGGTCGCCGTTCTCGACGTCCTCGACGCCGAGGGACTGGCGCTGATCGACGAGCTCAGGGGGCGCGAACTGCCGGTCGCCTGGTGGCGTTGCGACGTGTCCAGCGAGCGCGAGGTGCAGGCCGTGATGCAGGAGGTCGTCGAGCATTTCGGCCGCATCGACATCCTCGTCAACAACGCCGGCGTGGCCGGGGCCAACAAGCCGACGCACGAACTCACCGAAGCCGAATGGGACCGGGTGCAGGCCGTCAACGTCAAGGGCGTCTTCTTCTGCACCAAGCACGCGATTCCGCATCTGAAGCGGGCCGGGGGCGGATCGATCATCAACCTGTCGTCGATCTACGGCCTCGTCGGGGGGCCGGATGTGCCGCCCTACCATGCCTCGAAAGGCGCGGTGCGGCTGATGACCAAGACGGACGCCCTGACCTACGCCCCCGACGGAATCCGGGTGAACTCAATCCATCCCGGCTTCATCTGGACGCCGATGGTGGAGGCGCATCTGTCGGCCCAGGGCGATCTGGAAGAGGGCCGCAAGGCGACGGCCGCCCTGCATCCCCTTGGCCGCATCGGCGAGCCGGACGACATCGCCTGGGGCGCGGTCTATCTGGCCTCCGACGAAGCCAAATTCGTCACCGGATCTGAACTGGTGATCGATGGGGGCTACACGGCTCGCTAGCGTCCCGGTCGTGTCAGGCGTCCGTCACCCGTGTGCAGGGCCGCCTCCAGCATGGCCAGCAGGCGGGCGCGCTCCGCATCGCTGGGCAGGGCCTGCAGACGTTCATTCAGCGCGCCGAGGAAGGCGGCCCTGTCGTTGTGCCAGTCAGGCCGGCTCGCCTGTCCGGGAGCCAGGCGGGCTGCGCCGCCAGGCAGCGGCTCCGCCGACGACCGGGTGAGCGCCCAGGTCTGGTCCAGCAGGGTCGTGGCGGCCTGATGCCCGGCGTCTGTCAGCCGATGGGCCAACGCCCCCAAAGCACCGGGTTCGCCGTGATTTAGCAGGACGGTCCCCCTCACGGGCCCCCGCGCCTCAAGCCACGCCGTCAGGTCAGCCGCGTCCCCATGCCCCGAATAGCAGTCGAGATTGCGTATCCGCGCGCCGACCCGGATATCCTCGCCCTGTATCCGCACGGCGGTCCGCCCTTCGACCAGATAACGGCCCAGCGTCCCGGCCGCCTGGAAGCCGGTCATCAGCACCGTCACCTCCTTGCGCCACAGAAGACGTTTGAGATGGCGGCGGATTCGGCCGGCGTCGCACATGCCGCTGCCCGCCAGGATCACGTGCCATCCGCTCAGGAGCTCGAGCCGGTCGCTCTCCTGCGGCCGCATCAGATGGTGCAGGCGGGTCGCGTGCCGGAGCGGCTCGAACGGATTATCCCCGGTGTCCGGGTTCCAGCCCCGCCGGAGAAACACATCGGTGGCCTCGATCGCCAGCGGCGAGTCGAGGAAGATGTCGGTCGCCAGATCCGGCTCGGCCTCCATCACCGCCAGCAAGTCGAGGACCAGTTCCTGGGCGCGTCCCACCGCGAAGGTCGGCAGCAGCAGCGGCCCGCCCGCCGTGCGCGCCTGACGCAACTCGCCGGCAAGGGCGCGGCGGCGTGCGTCGAGCTCCAGATCGATTCGGTCCCGATCCCCATAGGTGCTTTCGAGGATGACGTGATCGACGCCGGAGGGGCCGTCCGGTCGCGGCAGAAAGGGCTGCCGCCCCGAGCCAATATCACCTGAGAACAGCAGGTTGAGCCCGTCATCCCCCTCGCCGGTCCGCACCTGGATCGAGGCGGCGCCCAGCAGATGTCCGGCCGGCCACCAGGTCGCGGTCACCGCTCCGACAACCGGCGTCGGCTCGCCGAACTTGACCCGCTGGAACAGCCGCAGGGTCGGGTCGACGTCCTGCGTCGTATAGATCGGCTCGACGGGCGCCAGGCCGCGCTGGGCGTTGCGCCGGTTCAGATGTCGGACCTCGCTTTCCTGGATTCCAGCCGCGTCCGCCAGCATCACCTCGCAGAGATCCCGCGTGCCGCGTGTCGAGAGGATCGGGCCGCGATAGCCGGCCCTGACCAGCTTGGGCAGCAGGCCCGAGTGATCGATGTGGGCATGGGTTAGCAGCACGGCGTCGATCGAGGCGGGCTCGAAGGGAAAGGGTTCGTAATTCAGCGCCTTGAGAGTCTTGGGGCCCTGAAACATGCCGCAGTCAACGAGGATTCGTCCGCCGCCGGCCTCCAGCAGCATGCAGGAACCGGTGACGCAGTCGGCGCCCCCGTGGAACGTCAGTCTGGCGGTCATGACGCGGGACTCCCTGGCAGCGGAACAGACAGCATCCAGAACGCCGTCGCGACGAGGCCGAACGCCAAGGTTATCCGGAAGGCGAGCGCCCAGCGTGGCGGCAACCTCGACGCCGCTTCGTGCGCCCCGAACACCGCTCCGCTGTGGATGACGATGCTGATGGCGACGTGGAGGCCGCCGAGGATCAGTATCTGGACAAAAAGCGGTCCGGCCGACGGCGTGACGAATCCGGGCAGCAGGGCGAGGTAGAAGATCGCCGCTTTCGGATTCAGCAGGTTCGCCATGAGGCCGCGCACGAAAGGTTTCGCGCCCAGCGACCGCCCGGACAGTTCCGTCTGCCGGGGCGGCCTGACGGCGTCCCACGCCAGCCAGAGAAGATAGGCTGCGCCGAGCCAGCGCAGGGCCTCAAGCCCTCCGGCCGAGTGCAACGGCGTCCGGGTCAGGCCGAACAAGGCGACCAGCAGCCAGAAAGCTAGCCCGGCGGTGACGCCCGCGACGGCCAGCATGCCCGCCCGCCGGCCTCGGGCGGCCCCGAGCAGCGCCAGGTAGGCCAGATTGGGTCCCGGTGTGAGTTCGACCATGACCATCGCCAGCGCGAAGGCGGGCAGTATTCCAGGGTCCACGCCCAACCCGCTCACCAGCAAGCCGCCAGACGCCAGCCAGGGGCCATGTCAGTGGGCCAGCAGGAGGCTGGGACCGTCCTTGCGGCCGAGGAAGCTTCGCGTGGCGCCGCCGAAGACCGTCTCGCGAACCCGCGAGTGCCCCCAGGCGCCGGCGACGAACAGTCCGGCCTGTTTGCCCTCGGCCGCCGCGATCAGGGTCGCGCCCTCGTCCCCGCCCTCCAGCAGGGTCGTCACCCCGGCGCCGACGCCGTGGAGCTTGAGGTAGGCGTTCAGCAGATCAATGTCGGGATCTGTCGCCTGGCGGTCGAGGCTGTTCACGCACTGAAGCACGTGAATGGCGCTGGCCATGGCGAGCAGCGGCAAGGCGGCGCGAACCGCCCGGCCGGCCTGGGGGCTCCCGTCCCAGGCGATGGCGGCAGGTCCGGACAGGCGGTCGGGGTCACCGCGGGCGATCAGCACCGGCGCACGGTCCGCCAGGAGCGCCTGGCCCAGCAGTTCATCCACCGGTCCGCTCTCCAATCCTTCGCGACCGACGACGAGCAGATCCGCCAAGGCCGCGTGACGCGACAGCGCCAGGGCCGGACGGAGCCCGCGCGTCAGCACAGACAGGCGCGGCGCCCCCTCCCCGGCCCCGTAGACCACGTCCGCGGCTTCCGCCGCGCCGCGGGCGGCGGATTCGATACGGTCCTGCAGGCTCCGCTCCGCCGCGGCCAGTTCCTCGATGGCTTCCCGGGAAAGGGTGGCGCCCAGCGTCATGCCGAGGGCGATCATGTCGATTGCGGAGTCCGGGTAGACCGGAACGACCTCCACGACGGCGTCGTGCTGACCGGCCAGCCAGGCGGCGACGGCCAAGGCCGCGGTGTCGCCGGAACCGCCGGCGGCCAAGGCAAGGATGCGTTTCAGACTCATCGTGGTTCTCCCTTTCGGCGCACCCTGCGATGATCGCCGACGCGTCGCCTTGATCGGCGTCAAACCAGTCAGAACAGGTGCGAGACGCTGCCGACTTCCTGTTCGCCGACTGTGAAGGTCTCGGCGTCGCTGCGGCCGTGGGACACGCCGACGGCGGAGATAACCATCGGTCTGAAATGCAGCACCGCCACGGCGTCCGCCGACGGACAATAGACGTGCACCTCGGTGTATCGTTCGGCCACGAGGGTGTTGAGCCGTTCGACGACCTGGGGATCGACGATCTCGACGGCGCGGCCGGCCATGGATAGTCCGACACCGGCGCCCCCGCGCCCGCTCTCGGACCGGATGGCCACCGAGGCGCGGGAATCGGCCTGGAGATTGGCGAACTTCTGGCTGGTCCGGGCGACGATGAAATAGAGATTCAGCCCGTCGTTAAGGTAGCCGACGGTGGTCGCCTGCGGCCAGCCATCGGGTCGGTTGCAGGCCAGGGTCATCAATCGCTCACGATCGAGCAGCTCGACGATGGCGGCGACCGCGCGGCTGTGAATCGGCGTGGGCGCGCCGCCGCTCACCGTTCGGCTCTCAGCGTTTCGAGATACGCCATCAGGTCGTCGATCTCGCTGGCGCGGAAGGCGAAGGCGGGCATGGCGGGGTGGCTGGTCACGAGTCCCTCCGCGAAGCCCTGCTCGATCTGATCGAGGGAGCGGCGGTGCACGATCACGCGGAACGGGGTCGCGGCGGTCAGCGGGCTGTCGCCGGCCGGGCCGACCGCGTGGCAACTGGCGCAGGTCCGGGCGGCGAGCTGCTGGCCTCGCGCGGCGGCCTCCGCCGTCAGGTCGAATGTCGTGGCCGGGGGCGGCTCCTGACTTGCGCAAACGCCGCAGCCGAGGAGGATGGCGAAGGCGGCGAGGCGGGGCGTGAGCATGAGAAAACGTCTCCAGAATGAACCACCCTAAGGGCGGACGAACATTCCGCGTTGATCCTGATCAAAGCGCGCGGGTCCCGAACGAGGTTCTGTCAAAGCCATAGTCGGAGATCGCCATGACCTACGCCAGCCTGCTCGTCGCCGTGGACGACGGACCCGAGAGCGACAACCGCCTTGAGCTGGCCTGCGACCTGGCCAACGCCTTCAACGCCCATCTGACCGGTCTGTGCGCCGAATCCATCGCGCCGCCGCTCTACGATCCGCTCGCGGGAGGGGCCATGGTCGGCGAACTCCTGACCCTGTATCGCGACGCGGCAGAGGCCGGAGTGGAGCGGGCCCGGGCACGATTTCTCGAGATCGTCGGGCCGCGGGACGTGGATGCCGAATGGCGGGGCGAGGTCGGCTTCCCGGACGAGGCGTTCTCGCGGGCCGCACGCGCGGCGGACCTGCTCGTCCTTGGCGGCCGCAACACCCGCGCGCCGTACCACGCGCCGGACGTCGCCGATGTCCTGATGGGCTGCGGCCGCCCCGTGCTGGTCACCCCGCCGACCCGGGTGCGCAACCCGTTCGACGAGCCGGCCCTGATCGCGTGGAAGGACTGCCGCGAGGCTCGCCTCGCCCTGGCGGGCGCCATGCCCCTGTTGCGGCGGGCGCGGGGCGTGACTCTCTACGCCGTCCGCGCGGACGAGGAGGAAGCGGAGCCGACCACCCGCGAACTGGCGGATGTGGTCAAATATCTCGCAAGGCACGAGATCGCCGCCGAGCCGGTGCTCGCCCTCCAGGGGGAGACATCGACGGGCCGTCAGATTCTCAACGAGGCCCTCGCCCGGGGCGCCGGCCTGATCGTGGCCGGCGGATACGGCCACGCCCGGCTGCGGGAATGGGCGCTCGGCGGGGTGACCCGCGACCTGATCGGCGACAGCCCCATCTGCCTCTGCCTCGCCCACTAGGGTCGTCGGCTGCG
>JBGTSL010000100.1:0-6651 GCA_041940325.1 Brevundimonas sp. | reverse complement strand
CAAGCCGGCGCGCGAGGCGAACACGCTGGACGACGTGATGGACCTGCTGGACGCGCTGGAGAGCGGCGGCGGGCGGATCGGCGCCCCGTCCGGCTGAAGAATCCGGGCGGCCGGGGTTCCAAATCGGAGCGGGAACGTTAGACCCGACCGCATGACCTTGCTCGAGACTTCGCTGAACGACGCCCTGACGGCAGGCCAGAGGGCGGTGACCGTGGACGCGGCCGTGCTGGCCAAGGTCACGGATCTGGCGGGCGATCTGGCGATCAACCTGACGATCGCGCTGGTCATTCTCATCGCGACGGTGATCGCGGCGCGATGGGCGGCGCGGATCACCCGCCGGGTCCTGTCGCGCCTGAGCGCGTTCCGCCACGACACCACGGTGCTCAGCTTCGCCGTCCAGGTGGTCCGGGTGATCGTCTATGTCGTCGGATTCATCGCCATCCTGCAGCGGCTGGGAGTGCAGACCACCTCGATCATCGCGGTGCTGGGCGCGGCGTCTCTGGCGGTCGGTCTGGCGCTGCAGGGGACGCTGTCGAATGTGGCGGCGGGGGTGCTGCTGCTGGTGCTGCGGCCGTACAAGGTGGGGGACGTCATCGACGTCGGCGGCGTGGCGGGGTCGGTCCAGCGGCTGGACCTGTTCACGACCCAGATGTCGAACGCCAACAACCACAAGATCGTGGTGCCCAACTCCAAGGTGCTGAACGACGTGATCCTGAACCTGTCGGGGCAAAAGACACGGCGGGTCGAGATCAATTTCACGGTCGGCTACGGCGAGGACCTGAACGCGGCCCGCGGCGTGCTGGCGGCGGTGGCGGAGGGCCACGAAAAGGTGCTGCCCGATCCGGCGCCCTGGACGGGGGTCACGGGCCTGCTGGACAGCGCCGTGCAGATCACCCTGCACGCCTGGGTCAATTCGGAAGACTGGTGGCAGACCCAGGCCGACCTGATGCAGGGCGGCAAGGAGGCCATCGACGCGGCCGGGATCGAGATCCCGTTCCCGCACCAGGTGGCGGTGCCCTATGGCGACGAGGACGTCATGCCGGTGGTCACCGTGCGCACGGTCGAGCAGAAGACGGGGCGGGCCGCCGACGAGCTCCCGGCCCCGGCGGACGAAGGGGAGGGGTGAGCCGTGCGCTACGACTTCGGATCCGACAATACCGCCGGCATGGCGCCGCCCGCGCTGCGGGCCCTGATCGAAGCCAATGACGGCTACGCCCGGGCCTATGGCGCCGATGACGTCACGGCCCGCGCCGCCGACCTGATCCGCCGACGGCTGGATGCGGATGCCGAGATCCGCTTCGTCTTCTCCGGTACGGCGGCCAACGCCATCGCCCTGTCGATGCTGGCCTGGCCGCACGAGGCGGTGCTGGCCCACCACGCCGCCCATGTCTGCACCGACGAGACGGGGGCGCCGGGGTTCTTCGGCTCTGGCGTCGGACTGATCGGCCTGCCGGGCTTCTCGGGCAAGATCGATCCGCTGGCGCTGACCGCCGCGCTCGACGAGCCGGAGGTCGGTCACCGCCAGCCGCCGGCGGCGCTGAGCCTGACGCAGTCGACCGAGTACGGCGCCGTCTACACCGAGGAGGAGCTGCGCCACCTGATCGAACCGGTGAAGCTGAAGGGCTGCGGCGTCCATCTGGACGGGGCGCGGCTGGCCAATGCGGCGGCGGCCGGGTTCGACCTGACGCAGATCGCCCGTCTGGGCGTCGACGTGCTGGTGTTCGGCGGAGCCAAGGCGGGGGCCAACTGCACCGAGGCCATCGTCATGTTCGACAGGTCGCTGGCCCGGCGCATCGACAACCGGCTGAAGCAGGCCGGGCAGACCGCGTCCAAGGCCCGCTTCCTGGCCGCGCCCTTCCTCGGCCTGCTGGAGAGCGACGCCTGGGAGGACGGCGCCGCCCACGCCAATCTGATGGCTCAGCGTCTGGCGGAAGGGTTCGCGACGGGGTCGCCGTTCGTCCTCGCCCATCCGGTGGAGGCCAACGCCGTGTTCGTGCGGATGCCGCCCGAGGCGCACCGGCGACTGAACGAACTCGGCTGGGCCTGCTACCGGTTCGACGACGGCTCGGTGCGCTTCGTCTGCTCCTGGGCCACCACCGGCGAGGCGGTGGACGAATTGTTGGAGGCGGTGCGCGGTCTTTGACACCCGCCGGCCATGCCGGATAGCTGGAAGCCTTGCTGTTTGTGGACGTTGGAGCGGCCGTGGCGAAGACGCCGAACGATCCGGACAGATCGGTGGACGCCGCGCTGCGCAACGCCTTCAGGGCCGTGGAGGCCCGGCCGGTTCCCTCCCGGCTGACCGATCACCTCAAGACGCTGGCCGGTCCGAAACCGAGGCCGGACCGGAGAGCCTGACCTTCAGACCCCCCGAGGCATGTCCATGGCCTCGGCGAGCCGGTTGCGGGCGCGGTTGACGCGGCTCTTGATCGTCCCGAGCGCGCAGCCGGCGATCTCGGCCGCCTCCTCATAGGACAGGCCGGCGGCGCCGACCATGACGATGGCCTCGCGGTGCTCGGGCGGCAGGTCGTCGAGGGCGACCTTGAGCGCGCCCAGCTCCACCGACCATTCCTGATTGCCCTCGGCGGTCATGCGGGCGGCGTGGTGGCCGTCCTCGTCGGCGACCTCGCGGCTGCGCTTGGCCACCGACGAGTACCAGGAATTACGCAGGATGGTGAACAGCCAGGCCCTGAGATTGGTGCCGGGTTCGAACCGGTCGCGATAGGTCCAGGCCTTGGTCAGCGTCTCCTGCACCAGGTCGTCGGCGTCGGCCGCGTTGCGCGACAGCGACCAGGCGAAGGCCCTCAGGGACGGGATTCGGGCGGTGACCTCTTCGCGCCAGCTCGCGCGGTCCAGAATGCCGCCCGGCGCGGCGGTCTCTGTGTCGTGACCATCCTTGGATGGCGCGCTGGGCAGCGACATGCGGACAAGCTTTCGATACGACGAAATGTCACCGTAAAATCAGGGACGTGCGGTCTGAACGTCCGCTCCGCGGGACCGTTCCGCTGGACAGGCCTGCGGACGCATGGAACAAAACGAGACCGGAAGGGTTGTCCCGAACCGCGGAAGTCGACGAAGAGGGGCCCAGGCATGAGTGCATCCATCAGAGTCTCGACCCGCCCGGGTGCGATGCTCGAGGCGTTCCGGCGGGTCCGTTCGGCCATGCCGGCCCTCGCCTGGGGACTGAGCCCGGAGGACCTTGCCGCCCAGTCGATGACCGACTGCAGTCCCGGCAAATGGCACCTGGCCCATACGAGCTGGTTCTTCGAGGCGATGATCCTGGCCGACGCACCGGGTTACGAGCCGGTCGATGCGCGCTTCCAGACCCTGTTCAACAGCTATTACGAGGCGCTGGGAGAGCGGGTGGAGCGCGGCGAGCGCGGGCTGATGACCCGCCCTTCGCTGGACGAGGTGCTGGACTACCGGCGCGAGGTGGACCGGAGGATGGAGGCCTGGCTGGAAGGCGGTGCGCCGGATGACCGACAGGCCTATCTGTTCACCCTGGGCCTGCATCACGACCAGCAGCACCAGGAGCTGTTCCTGATGGACCTGCTGAACCTGATGGCCCGGTCGCCGCTGGACCCCGCCGCCTATGACGAGGAGCCGAGATGGTCGCCGGCGCAGCGGCCGAGGGGCGGCATGACCCGGTTCGAGGGCGGGCTGGCGCGGATCGGCCATGACGGCGCGGGCTTCGCCTTCGACAACGAGGGCCCGGGCCATCGGCAGTGGCTGGAGCCCTACGGCCTCGATCATGATCTGGTTAGCAACGCCGACTGGATGGCCTTCATGGAGGACGGGGGATACGCCCGGGCGGAGCTGTGGCTTTCCGACGGATGGGCCACGGTGCAGACCGAGGGCTGGACGGCGCCGCTGTACTGGCGACGAGACGACACGGGCTGGACGACGATGACGCTGGCGGGCCGGCGGACGGTCGATCCCGCCGCGCCGGTTCGGCATGTCAGCTTCTACGAAGCCGACGCCTACGCCCGCTGGGCCGGGCGTCGGCTGCCCACCGAGGCGGAGTGGGAACACGCCATCCGGTGCCGCCCCGAGGTGTTTTCGAACGCGTTCGGCGAGGTCTGGCAGTGGACGTCGAGCGCCTACACCCCATATCGCGGGTTCAGGCCGACCGAAGGGACCGCGTCTGAGTACAACGGCAAGGTCATGGCCACCCAGATGGTGCTGCGGGGATCCTCGTGGGCGACGCCGGAGGGGCATGGACGGGTCAGCTACCGGAATTTCTTCTATCCGCAGCAAAGGTGGGCGTTCATGGGACTGAGACTGGCCAGGGATCTGCCCGCCCCCGAAGCGCGGGGCATGGGCGAGGCCGAGACCGCCCGTTTCCGCCGCGACCTGCTGAACGGCCTCGGCCGCTCACCCAAGGTCGCGTCGCCGAAATGGTTCTACGACGCCGAGGGGTCGCGCCTGTTCGAGGAGATCACCCGCCTGCCGGAGTACTATCCGACCCGGCAGGAAGCGGCTCTGCTGCGCGAGGTCGCTCCGGCCTGGGCGGCGCGGTTCGGGCCCGGGGCGGCGCTGGTCGAGTTCGGCTCCGGGGCCAGCGAAAAGACCCGGATCGTCCTGGACGCGGCGCCGGACCTCGCCGCCTACGTCCCTATCGACATCAGCGCGGACGCCCTGAGCGCGGCGGCCCGAAGCATCGACGAGAGCTATCCCGGGCTGAAGGTGGCGCCGCTGGTCGGCGATTTCCTGCATCTGGCGGCCCTGCCCGACGGGATCGGAAACGGGCGCCGGGTCGGCTTCTTCCCCGGCTCGACCATCGGCAATCTGGAGCCGGCCGAGGCGGTGGCCTTCCTGACGGCGGCGCGGCGTCAACTGGGCGAGGGGGCGCTGTTCATTCTCGGCGTCGATCTGGTCAAGGACCCGGCGGTGCTGATCGCGGCCTATGACGACGCGGCCGGCGTCACCGCGGCCTTCAACCGCAACCTTCTGGTCCGCGCCAACCGCGAACTGAAGGCGGGCTTTGACATCGACGGCTTCGTGCACCGCGCCGTCTGGAACGCCGACGCTTCCCGGATGGAGATGCACCTCGAGGCGACCCGGGACATGGAGCTCGAGATCGACGGGCGGGCGATCGCCTTCCGCAGGGGCGAAACGGTTCACACCGAGAGTTCCCGCAAATTCACCGAGGCGTCGGTCCGTGATCTGGCGGGGGCGTCGGGCTGGACCGTGGCCGCCTTCGAAACCAGCCCCGAGCCTTCGGTGGCGTTGGCGCTGCTGGAATCCTGAGACGCAAAAAGGCGGCGCCCGGGGGGCGCCGCCTTGGCAGTCCGGCGGGAGGCGCCGGATCTATTCCGAGGGTCGGGCTTCCTTGTTGCGCGATCCGTGCGAGGCCTCGCCGCCCTTGCGTCCCGCCTGCGCGGCCAGGCTGCGATCCTGCGAGAAGCTGCGCTTTTCGCTGGGCACGCTGGCCCCGCCCTTGCGCGCGATCTCGCGCTGTCGCTCGGGGTCCATCGAGGCGAAGCCTCGCTTGGAGACGCCGGAGGCTCGGGTGGGCTGACCTAAAGCCATTGCAGTAGTCCTTTCACGCGACGGTCGAGGTTGCGGAATGAACCCCCCCGGCGTCGTCCGGTTCCGGCGATAGCCTCACAGAAACGCGAGCGAATCAGGGGAGTTGTCCGGGTCAGGCGTGACTCCGGCCATACGGACGCGAGTCGCCTTCGCCGCCGCCGCCGGGTTCGATCGGCGGCACTTCGTCCGGCGTCCCGGCCGGGTCGATGTCGGGGCCGGGCGTGTCGGGGGGCGGGATGTCGGGTTGGGGCGTCCCCGGCGGAGTCGGTTCGATATAGGTCATGGCGGCGTCCTCTCGCCGGTCTGAACGCTGCGGCCGGAGCGTCGTTCAATCACGATATCGGCGGTCCGGAACCGGGGACGGGCGCGCGGATTGAACAGCCGGACCAGCCACAGGAGCGCCGCCATGAGCGAGACCTACACCGGCCCGACCCGGCCCGAGGACATTGAAGACGCGCCCGATCTGGAGTCGGCGCGGCTGCAGCGGGAGGCCGACGCCATCCTGCTGGAAGGCGAGGCCCGGACCTTCGATCCGAAACCGATCCACGAGGCGGTGCGCGAGGACGCGGCGGCGGCTCGCGACTGGAGCCGGACCCGGGCCGAGCGGTTGCGGCGGGCGGTCGAGGACGAACCGATGAAGGCGACCCTCTATGCCCTCGGCCTCGGCGTCGTCATCGGCATGCTGGTCGCCCGCTAGGGGCGGCGGATCAGGACGGGCCCGTGGCCGGCCGCGCGATCGGCGCACGGCTCATGGCCTGATCCGACACGAACGGATTGCTGCGCCGCTCGGCCCCGAAGGTCGAGGTCGGCCCGTGGCCGGGGACGAAGGCGACGTCGTCGCCGAGCGGCCACAGCTTCGTCGTGATGGCGTTGAGCAGGGCGGCGTGGTCGCTGCGCGGAAAGTCGGTGCGACCGATCGAGCCCTGGAAAAGCACGTCGCCGACCTGGGCGAGATAGGCCCTGAGGATCGAAAAGGCCGAGGTGGCGCTGGAACAGGCACGCTGGCTGCCTTCGCAACTGCCCGACCGGCACGTCTTCATCAATACGCCAGCCTTCAAGGCGACCTATGTCGAGGACGGCAAGGAAAAGCTGTCGATGCGCACGGTCGTGGGCTCGACGCGC
>JBGTSL010000099.1:0-6688 GCA_041940325.1 Brevundimonas sp. | reverse complement strand
CTGATCCTGAAAAAAGAGGCCACCATTGCGGAGGTGCAGCGCAGCGCTAACATGCCGACGCTGGAGATTGCCGAAACCGCACCGCGCTTTGAAGATGCATTCATCGATCTGCTGGGCGGCGCCGCGACCGCGGAATCGCCGCTGGGCGAAATTATCCACCGCGTAGAGGGCACGGCCGACGAGACGGTGATTGAAGCGCAGAGTCTGACCAAAAAATTCGGCGACTTCGCCGCCACCGACCACGTAGATTTCCGCGTCAAACGCGGGGAAATTTTCGGCCTGCTTGGCCCCAACGGCGCCGGTAAATCCACCACCTTTAAAATGATGTGCGGGTTGCTGGTGCCCACCGAAGGCAAGGCGCTGGTGCTGGGTATGGATTTGAAAACCAGCTCCGGCAAGGCACGCCAGCATTTGGGTTATATGGCGCAGAAATTCTCGCTCTACGAAGACCTGTCGATCGAGCAGAACCTGACGTTCACGGCGCGGGTGCATGAGCTGGACCGGCGGCGTGAGCGGGTGCAGGCGGCGCTGGAGGCGGCGATCGCGCCCTTCCGCAAGCCGCCGCTAACCTGGAGCGAGACGCGGCCGACGCTGGAGGACGTGTTCATCCAGCTGATCCACGACATCGATGCCGAGAAGAAGAGGGCGGCCTGAGATGCTGTCCCTGACCCGCACCTGGGCCGTGATGGCCAAGGAGTTCGTGCAGCTGACGCGCGACCGGCTGACCTATGCGATGATCCTGGCGCTGCCGATCGTACAGCTGCTGCTGTTCGGATACGCCATCAACGACGACCCGCGGCACCTGCCGACGGCGGTGCTGGTGCAGGACAACGGCGGCTTCTCACGCTCGATCCTGACGGCGATGAACAACAGCGGCTATTTCGACATCGTCCTGCAGGCGCGCAGCCAGTCGGAGCTGGACCGGGCGCTGGAGCGGGGCGAGGTGCAGTTCGCGGTGGTCATTCCGGCCGACTTCACCCGGCGGGTGGTGCGCGGCGACGCGGCGCAGATTCTGGTCGAGGCCGACGCCACCGATCCGTCGGCGACGTCGGGCGCGGTGGCGGCGCTGGCCAGCCTGCCGACCCAGGCGCTGACCCGGGACCTGACCGGGCCGCTGGCGGCGCGGGCGCCGGGGGGGCAGCCGTTCGAGGTGGTCGTGCACCGGCGCTACAATCCTGAGGCCATCACCGCCTACAACATCGTGCCGGGCCTGCTGGGCGTGATCCTGTCGATGACGCTGGTGATGATGACCTCGCTGGGCATGGCCCGCGAGCGCGAGCGCGGCACGATGGAGAGCCTGCTGTCGACGCCCGTGCGGCCGCTGGAGGTGATGGTCGGCAAGCTGGCCCCCTATGTGCTGGTCGGTCTGATCCAGGCCGTGGTGTTCCTGGTGATGTCCCGGCTGCTGTTCGACGTGCCGATGAGCGGCGGGTGGATCGCCCTGGGCGCCGGGCTGATGCTGTTCATCGTCGGCTCCCTGTCGCTGGGCTTCCTGATCTCGACGGTGGCGAAGACGCAGTTGCAGGCGATGCAGATGAGCTTCTTCTACATGCTGCCGGCGATCCTGCTGTCGGGCTTCATGTTTCCGTTCCGGGGCATGCCCGACTGGGCCCAGGCGCTCGGCACGGCGATCCCGGTGACCCATTTCCTGCGGGTGGTGCGGGGCTCGCTGCTGAAGGGCGCCGGGCTGGAGAGCGCCGGGCAGAGCCTGCTGGCCCTGGGGCTGTTCGTGCTGGTGGTCGGGGCGCTGGCGATGATGCGCTACCGGACGACGCTGGACTAGGCCATGCCCGCCTTCTTCAGGGTCTTGTAGGCCTTGATGACGTTCTGGAGCTTGGCCTCGGCGCCGCGATCGCCCTTGTTCAGGTCCGGGTGGAAGCGCTTCAGCAGCTCGTGATAGCGCGCCCTGATCGCCTTCTTGTCGCTGCGCACGTCGAGGTCGAGGTCAGCCAGGGCGGCGCGCTCCAGCCGGCCCAGCCGCAGTTCGTCCTCGCCGCCGGGCCCGGTCTGCTCGCGGGTGCGGCGGCCGAACAGGCCGAAGCTGTCGCGCCAGCTGCCCGCGCCTTCGGTGTTGGCCGTGCCGAACTTGGCCGCGAAGGCGGCGGCCTCGCGGGTGAATTTGCCGGCCTTCATCTCCCAGGTCGGGCGGCCGCCGGTCATGGCCTCGTTCTCCTGGGCGGCGCGGACCTCGCCCTCGCTCATGCCGGCGTAGAAATTCCAGCCCTTGTTGTACTCGCCGGCGTGGCGCTGGCAGAAGTCGTAGAAGTCGTTGAGCCGCTCGCGCGACTTGGGCGCGCGCGCCGTCGCGGGCATGCGGCAGTCGGGCCACTGGCACGGCTTCTCGCCCGGCTTGAGGTGCAGGACGTCAGCCTCGGCCGCCTCCTCCTCGGGCCTGGGCGGCTTGACCCGCATATCCTTGAAGCGCGGCTTGTATTGAAAGGCGGATGACATCGCACGAAGTGTAGGGGCGAATTGGTCGCCAACAAGGACAAGCCCATGCCGGAAGGCCCGATCGCGTCGATTATCCGCAAAAAACTCACCTCAGGCCTGTCCCCGGCCCATCTGGAGATCGAGGACGACAGCGGGCGGCACGCCGGCCACCACCATGAAGGCGGGGTCGACGGTCGGGCCGGCGGCGAGAGCCACTTCAATGTGACCGTGGTCTCCGCAGCGTTCGAGGGGCAGGACCGGGTGCAGCGGCAACGGGTCGTCAACGACCTGTTGCGCGAGGAGCTGGCCGGGCCGGTTCACGCACTGTCGATCCGCGCGCTGACGCCGGCGGAGGCCGCCGCCTGATCCGCCGCCGGCCGAACGCGGCGATTGCAAAGCGTCAGCGTTCATCTCGTCTTAGAATCTTGCCCCTAGCGTCCGCTCCGGGATGTTTGGAGGTGGGGCGCAATGGTCGAATCCGACGGAATCAGCAAGCCGGCCAAAGGCGAACCCGGTTCCGGCGAGGCGGCCCAGGCTCTGCGCGCCATCCTGCAGACCCAGTATCTGCGCTATCTGATCATCTCCAGCTGGGCCGTCGGCCTGCTGGCCGTGGTGGGTCCGATCCCGTCGGCCCTGTGGTTCTTCGGCACGATCGCCGCGGGCGCCCTGCGCGGCGCGGTCGAGAAGCGGATCAGCGAGCGCGTCGGCACGGGCTGGGGCCTGATTTTCCCGGCCGTCGCCACCGCGACCACCGCCGCCTGGGCGACAGCGCCGCTGATGGCGTGGTTCTCGGGCCATCCGTTCGGCCAGCCGCTGGCCATGACCTTGCTGGTCTCGGGCTATGTGCTTGTCTTCGCGCAGCTGCGCAGCTCGCCCAAACAGGCGGTGGTGATTTCGTCGCCCTACGGCGTGTCCGCTGCCGTCATCGCCGCCTCGCTGTGGGGCACCGACCTGTTCTGGGCCTTCATGGGCGTGGTGCCGTTCACGGCCGCCGGCCTGGTCGTGCTGGTGCTGATGACCATGCTGCGCGAGGAACGCATCCGCGCCTTCCAGGAGCATCAGGCCCATCTGATCGAGGAGCTGGAAAGCGCCCGCGACCGCGCCAATGCGGCCAACGAGGCCAAGTCCAGCTTCCTGGGCGTCATCTCGCACGAGCTGCGGACGCCGATGAACGGGGTGCTCGGCGCGGCCCAGTTGCTGGGCGCGACCCGGCTTGAGCCGACGCAGCGCGAATATCTGTCGATCATCCGGAATTCGGGCGACAATCTGCTGAGCCTGCTCAATGACATCCTCGACATGACCAAGATCGAGGCGGGCAAGATGACGTTCGAGATCGTCGATGTCTCGGTCCAGGACCTGCACAAGCGCGTCACCGGCCCCTTCCAGGCCCAGGCCGAGGCCAAGGGACTGACTTTCTCGGCCCGCTTCGAGGGCGACGCCCCGGCGGTAGTCCGCGGCGACCCGCTCAGGGTCTGCCAGGTCATCCACAACCTGCTGTCCAACGCCGTCAAATTCACCGACTCCGGCGAGGTGGTCTACACCGTCCGCTCGGAACGGATCGGCGACGACCGGGTCCAGTTCGCCTTTTCGGTCAAGGATTCCGGCGCGGGCATCTCGCCCGAGGATCTAGAGCGGCTGTTCCAGCCCTTCACCCAGGTCGACGCCTCGTCGACGCGCCGCTTCGGCGGCACCGGTCTGGGCCTGACCATCTCGCAGCGCATGGCCAACATCATGGGCGGCGACATCACTGTCGAATCGACGGTGGGCGAGGGCTCGACCTTCACCTTCACGGTCGAGGCCGAGGTCGTCGAATGGACCCGTCAGGAGGCCGCGACGCCGATCGCCGCCGAGGTCGCGGACGGACGCGCGCTGAACGTGCTGGTGGTCGAGGATCATCCCGTCAACCGGATGATCCTGGAAGCCTGGATGAGTTCGGCCGGCCATACGTCCGCCACCGCCGAGAACGGCCAGATCGCGCTCGAGATGTCGGCCGGCCAGCGCTTCGACCTGATCATCATGGACGTCAACATGCCGGTCATGGACGGTCTGACCGCCACGCGCGGCATCCGTGCCGGGGGCGGGGTCAACGCCGAGACGCCGATCGTCGTGCTGTCGGCCTCGGCGCGGACGGAGGACCACGAGGCCGGGCTGGAGGCGGGCGCCGACGCCTATCTGAACAAGCCGATCGATTTCGCCGCTCTGGCGCAGGTGATGAACCACGTCGGCGCCGGACGGGCCGGGCTGCGGGCGATGGCGGACCTCGGCGAGAAGGCCCGCGCGGCCTGAGCGGGCCCCAAGAATCGCGTTCAAAAGGCGACCGGAGCGTGAACGGCGGGTGAGCAGGGCCGTTCAGGCGCGGCTCAACGGCCGGGCTGCAGGGTGCGGGCAAGTCGAAATCCTTCGGCCGCATCCGGAGACCCTCCCATGAAGAAGATTCTCACCGCCGCCATCGCCGCGACTCTCGCCATGAGCTCGATGGGCGTGGCTTCCGCCGCCGAAGCCCAGTCGCGCGGCGACCGCTACGAACAGCGCCACGACCGCCGTGACGATCGCCAGGATCGCCGGCAGGACCGTCAGGAGCGTCGCGAAGATCGGCGTGAATGGCGTCAGGAGCGGCGCGAGGACCGCCGCGAGGCCCGTCGGGACCAACGCGCCTATGCCCGCTGGCAGCAGTCGCAGCGCCGCTACAACGCCGGCAGCTACCATGCCCCGCGCGGCTATCAGACGCGGTCCTGGTCGTATGGACAGCGGATGCCGTCCTACTACCGCTCGAACCAGTATGTCGTGCGCGACTACGGCCGCTATGGCCTGCGTCAGCCGCCGCGTGGCTACCAGTATGTGCGAAGCGGGAACGATGTGGTGCTGACCGCCGTCGCCACCGGCCTGATCACCGCCGTCATCGCCGGTCTGTTCAACTAGGGGTCCTCGCGAACCCAGGGACGCCCCGGAAGGAGACTTCCGGGGCGTTTTCGCGTTTGAAGGGCCGATGCGCGCCTTCGCCGAACTGCTGGACCGACTGTCGCTGACGGCCTCGCGCAATGCGAAGCTGGTGCTGCTGAGGGACTATCTGCGCAGCACGCCCGACCCGGACCGGGGCTGGGCCCTGGCGTCGCTGACGGGGGATCTGACCTTCGCCGCCGCCAAGCCGGCGATGATCCGCAAGGCGGTAGAGGCCCGGCTGGACCCTGTGCTGTTCGGCTGGTCCTACGACTACGTCGGCGATCTGGCCGAGACGGTGGCGCTGATCTGGCCGCGCGACCCGGACCACCGCGCCAACCGCGAGCCGGAACTGGGCGAGGTGGTCGAGGCGCTGCGCACCGCCAGCCGGGGGGAGGTGGCGGGGCTTCTCGAGAACTGGCTCGACGCCCTGGAGCCGAAGGGACGGTGGGCGCTGCTCAAGCTCATGACCGGGGGGCTCCGGGTCGGGTTGTCGGCCCGGCTGGCCAAGACCGCCGCCGCCATGGTGAGGCCCGCCGCCGTCATCGAACCGCCCGATCCGGAGGGCGGCGAGGCGGCGACGGCGCTCAAGCCCGTAGAAGTGTCGGAGATCGAGGAGGTCTGGCACGCCCTGGAGCCGCCCTACGCCGACCTGTTCGCCTGGCTGGAAGGCCATGGGGCGCGGCCGGACGCCGAGGCGCCCGGGCGGTTCAGGCCGGTCATGCTGGCGACGGCCATCGACGAGGCGGCGGACTTCGCGAAGCTCGACCCGGCCGACTACGCCGCCGAGTGGAAATGGGACGGCATCCGGGTGCAGGCAGTGCGCGAGGAGGGCGTCGTCCGGCTCTACTCCCGAACCGGCGACGAGATCTCGGGCGCCTTCGCCGATGTGATGGCCGGCCTGACCTTCGAGGGGGCGGTGGACGGCGAGCTGGTGGTCTGGCGGGACGGCGCGGTCGCTCCATTCGGCGACCTACAGCAGCGGCTGAACCGCAAGACCGTCGACGCGAAGATGATGGCGGCCTTTCCGGCGGCGGTCGTCGCCTATGACCTGTTGGCGGAGAACGGCGAGGACCTGCGGACCCGGCCACTGACGGAACGGAGGGCGCGGCTGGAAGCACTGGTGGCCGGCCACGACGGCGACCGGCTGCATCTGTCGCCCATCGTGCCGCACGCGGGCTGGGAGGAGCTGGCGGTGCTGCGCGCCGACCCGCCGGTGGGGGCCGCGGCCGAAGGCCTGATGCTGAAGCGCTGGGACAGTCCCTATGTCGCGGGCCGACCCAAGGGGCCGTGGTTCAAGTGGAAGCGCGATCCGCACATC
>JBGTSL010000098.1:0-6850 GCA_041940325.1 Brevundimonas sp. | reverse complement strand
CGGTGTTCGTGGCCGGCGTGCTGGAGCACATCGAGGAGGCCGGGGTCCACTCCGGCGACAGCGCCTGCTCCATGCCGCCCCACTCGCTGTCGGCCGGGACGGTGGCCGAGCTGAAGCGCCAGACCGAGGCCATGGCCCGGGCGCTGAAGGTGCGCGGCCTGATGAACGTCCAGTTCGCCATCGAGGAGCCGCACTCGGAGAACCCGCGCATCTTCGTGCTCGAGGTCAATCCGCGCGCCAGCCGCACGGCGCCTTTCGTGGCCAAGACCATCGGCCAGCCGATCGCCTCGATCGCCGCCAAGGTGATGGCCGGCGTGCCGCTGAAATCCTTCGGCCTCGCCGACAAGCCGTATGACCACATCGCGGTCAAGGAAGCGGTCTTCCCGTTCGCCCGGTTCGCCGGCGTCGACACCGTGCTGGGCCCGGAAATGCGCTCGACCGGCGAGGTCATGGGCCTCGACTGGAAGCGGGACGGCGAGGCCGACATGGCCCCCGCCTTCGCTCGCGCCTTCGCCAAGTCCCAGATCGGCGGCGGCACGAAGCTTCCCGTCTCCGGCTGCGCGTTCGTCTCCGTCAAGGAGGACGACAAGCCCTTCATCGTCGAGGCGGTGCAGACCCTGATCGCCGAGGGCTTCTCGATCATCGCCACCGGCGGCACCCACGCCTATCTGACCGGCCGGGGCTTCGAGGTCGGGCTGGTGAAGAAGGTGCTGGAGGGCCGCCCGCACATCGTGGACGCGATGAAGAACGGCGAGGTTCAGCTGGTCTTCAACACCACCGAGGGCAAGCAGTCGCTGCAGGACAGCTTCAGCCTGCGCCGCACCGCCCTGATGATGAAGATCCCCTACTACACCACCACCGCCGGGGCGCTGGCGGCGGCGCAGGCCATCGGGGCGATCAAGGCCGGCGACCTCGATGTGCGGCCGATCCAGGACTATGCGCACGGCTGACCAGTTGGCGGCTATTTCGACCAGTCCGCCGCGCCTGACGACGGGGGCGGGGCGGACAGTCCGGCCAGTCGATTCCGGGACGCGGGCGCTACATTGGCTGGACATGGGCTCGACAGCGGCGGGACAAGCGGTCGACACCGGCGCGACACCGGTCGCGACATGCGGGACAAACGAGACATCCGCTCCCCCTCTCCCGTCATCCTCGGGCTCGACCCGAGGATCAGAGGTAGGAGGCGGGCTGTGCGTTCGGGGCGGCTCCGCGAGAGGGCCGTGCGCGTTCTGACGGAGCACCGGACGGTCTGATCCTCGGGTCAAGCCCGAGGATGACGGTGCGGGGGGATTCGACGCGTCCGTTTCTGACGTAACGGCGGGCCATGATGCCCGCATGGAACACCACCGACTGCGCAAATATCGCGGACCGGAGACGTGGGCGCGCGTCAGGGCGGCCTACATCGCCGGCGAGTCCGCCCCGTCGGTGGCGCGGCGGTTCGACGTGGGACTGTCGAACCTGAGGCGGCGGGCCATGGCCGAAGGCTGGACGCGGAACCGGATCGCCGCGCGAATGGACCTGAAGCCCGTGCGCGGCGGAGCCGATGCGCCATCCCCGGCAATCGCACCACTGGCCGTGCTGGAGGCGGAGCCGGAGCCGCCGTGGGTCGATCCGGAAGTCGCGTCCGGCCGGGCCCTGCGCCGGATGACCTGGCTGGTCAGCGAAGGCCGGGCGGCCGAGGCGCGGGCGCTTGCCCAGGCGGTCGAGGCGATGGAGCGGATGTGGGCCGGAGAGTCGATGCGGCGCGGGCCGGATCGATGAGGCGGTGCGATCAGATCCCGGAAAAAAGCAGGGGCGCACGCCACGTTTCCGATGCCCGCCACCAACGACTGGGCGAAAAGTGGTGTGTGTCCCTACTTAGCCGATGTCCGCTTTCCGGAGGGATTGAATGGCCGCTCCCGACCCAAAGCGGACGCTACTCAGAGGCACTGGCTTGCGAATGATCTAAGACCCTAAGTCTGCAACTATCGGGCAATGAATTTTTGGGGACGTCTCGCATGCAGTGACCGCAGCCCTGAGGCGCGCCTCTAGCTCCGTGAGTGTTCTGATCCGCTCCTCGACCACCGACAGTTGTTGCTCGGCGATTTCCTTAACTTCCCGGCACACCGCTTGACCCGGCTGGCTAAGCGAAATCAAGTTTCGAATGACCCCGGTGCTGAACCCGAGGTCCCGCGTGCGGCGGATGAATAGCAGTCGCTTTAGGTGTTGGGGGTCATAGGATCGATGGCCGCCAGTCGATCTGGCGGGCTCAGGCATCAAGCCGATGCGCTCATAATAGCGGATCGTTTCCAAGTTCACTCCGGCCTGCTCAGCCAAGCGGCCTATGGTGAGATGTCGCACGGAGAAACCTCTTGAACCCGTAGTAGCTACGGGATGCACAATACAGCCATGAGCCCTCCAGAAAAAGCCGAGTCCATGCCAGTTGGTATGAGGCGTCGCCCGGACCTGCTGGCGAGCGGCGTTGCCGTCGGCGGTGGCGTCCTGTCCGTATTTGCATGGGCGGCCTGCTGTGTCCTTCCGCTGGCCCTGTCTTTGGCCGGGGTATCGTTCGCGGGCGCTGCCGTCATCGCGGGGCAGCGGAGTTTGCTGACCATCGTAGCTATTGCGGCACTTGCCTTGGGCTGGCTGCTCCATTGGAGAAGGCGGCGTCGCTGTGCCGCTGACGCAGCTTGCCCCAAACCATCGCGGGCCGCGTTCTGGCTGATGATACTAGCCACTGCGCTCGTTGCGCTGGCTGTGGCGTGGGAACCCCTCGTGGAACCCTGGGCGATGGTGCGACTGGCGACGATCCGATGACGGCGGTGATCCTTCTATCCACTCTGACTTGCCCGCACTGTGGCCATCAAGCGACCGAAGAGATGCCCACAGACGCGTGCATCTACTTCTACGACTGCACGGGTTGCGGTGAGAAGTTGAAGCCCAACCCCGGCGACTGTTGTGTGTTCTGCTCGTTCGCTGATGTCCCATGTCCGCCGATACAGGTAGATGGGCCCGGGTGTTGCGCTTAGGCTTAGGCGATGGCCGACCACGTACTTGCCCGCCATCGACTTCGAGGTGACCTCGCAGTTTTACCCTCAGGCGACAGCCAGTTTCCGACCGATTGCGGACCTGACGCCTATGGTCCTTCCGCCAACCATTCAAACTTGAGGAGCATCGGCCCTAGGCCAGCATCCACAAGCTGATATCCACCTTCAAACGCGTCAATATCCAGCACCAGTTCGCGGGTGATCGTGTGATCGGCTTCGAGGATCGAGCCATCAGGTAGGCGTGAGCCACACTTGAGCTCGTAGGCCATCTGGACAGTGACTGTCTCGGGCGTTTCGACATAGGTTCCGCTGATCCGGCAGCCACCCTGATCAACACCGACGATCTTGGAGTCTCCGACATGAGACAGCATGGCCAAGCCCCAAGCTTCCTCGTCTAATGGGTCTTGGTCCGCCCCAGACTGCCGAATACCATAAAAGCCGCTCTTGATGGTCACACCCTAAACTCCGCGCAGTCCTAGCTCTGAAATAGCGTCGTTCAATACGCAATGACGCCGACTAAGACCACGCGACCGAATGGCCGCTTCCTACCCATAGCCGGCGTTCGGAAAGTCTGCTTCCCGCCCTAGATCCCCGCCATCGGGTCCGGATCGGCCACGGCGTCCCGGCCCTCCACGATGCGCGCCGCCGCGAGGTCGGCGGTGACGTTGCCGATGGTGCGGAAGATGTCGGGGATGACTTCGACCGCCAGCAGCAGGGGCAGGAGCTGGATCGGTACCCCCATGGCGAGGCAGATCGGGGCGATGGAGACGAAGAAGCTGACCTGACCCGGCAGGCCGACCGAGCCGATGGAGATGGCGATGGCGGTCAGGCCGCCGGCGATCCAGGCGGCCGGGCCGAGATCGACGCCGTGCAGGTGGGCGACGTAGATGACCACCCCGAGATTGGCCACCGGACTGGTGATGCGGAACACCGCCACCGCGAGCGGCAGGACCAGACCCGCCGTCGGGGTCGAGACGCCGAGCGCCAGCCGGGCCTGCTCGACCATGGCCGGCAGGCTGGCCAGCGAGGACTGGGTCGAGAAGGCGACGACCTGGGCCGGGATGATGCCCTGGGCGAAGCGGGCCAGGCCGATGCGGCCCCAAGGGACGACGACGGCGTAGATGAGCAGGATCAGGCCGACCTGGGCCAGGACGATCATCGAGACGTAGTGGCCGAGCGTGCCGAGCGCGCCGAGGCCGGCGTTCAGCCCCACCCCCATCGACAGGGCGAAGACGCCGACGGGCGCGGCCAGCAGCACCCAGTGGACGATGGTGATCATGGTCGCGGACACGGACTCGAAGAACTCGACCAGCGGCACGCGGCGGCTGGGGCCGAGGCGGGTGACGGCGAAGCCGAAGGCAATGGCGAAGACCACGATGCCGAGAATGTTGTCCTCGACGGCGGCGCGGACCGGATTGGCCGGGGCCAGACTGGCGAGGAAAGCCGCGACGCCGCCTCCGGCCGCGCTGTCGCGCACCACGGAGGCGTCGGGCGCGCCGGCCAGCAGGGCGGCGGCGCCCGTCGGCTCGATCGGCCACAGCAGGTGGAGGCCCTCGTTGGCGAAGATGGCGTAGACGGTGGCGCCGAGGAGGAGGATGGCGAAGACCATCAGCGCCTTCAGCGCCCGCCGGCCCGTCGCGGCGGCGTCCGCGATGGAGGCGATGCCGGTGACCAGCAGACTGAACACCAGCGGAATGATGGTCATCTTGAGGGCGTTGAGCCACAGGGTCCCGACCGCGCCGATAAGGTCGGCGGTTCCCGCCCCGCCGGGCAGGCCCCAGACCTCGGCCGCGGCCCCCGCGAACAGGCCGGCCAGCAGGGCGACGAGCACCCACAGGCTGAGAGACGTCAGGGCGGAGCGGAGTCGGGAAGCGGCCATCCGGCGAAGCTAGGCGCCGCCGGGGCGTTTTACCATCCGTCGCGTGCGCGGTCGGTGAAGATCAGCCCGCGCGGTCGACCGTTTCGGCGATCCGGGCGGCGGCGGCCTTGAGAGCGGCGTGGTCGAGCGAGTCGATCTCGACGGCGGCCAGTTCCACACGGCCGTGGGCCCGGCCCTGACGCCGATAGGCTGGATCGTAGTGGTGGACGATCAGTTCGGTCGCCAGCGCCTCCACCTCTCCCGCGGCGGCGAGGGCGCGCCATTCTGCGACCATTTGCTTGCTGATGTGGCGTGGGAGGCGGGTCAGGGCCCGGTCGAGCGCCTCGGGGTCGGCGGCGATGGCGGCGTAGTCGCGCACGGTGCGGGCGGCGCGGACCTCGACGGGGGACTCCAGCCGGATGGCCGGGGCGGCGGTCATGGCGGCCCACAGAGACGGCGGGACCACCCGGGCGCCGATCTTCGAACTCTCGGCCTCGACCAGCACCGGCCGCGCGGGGTCGAGGCGCGACAGGGCGTCGTGCAGGCGGCTCTCGAAGCCCTTCTGCGACGGCTGGCCGCCGGGCATGGCCCCGAACAGGGAGCCGCGGTGGGCGGCTAGGGCCTCGAGGTCGAGGGTCTGCACCCCGCGCGCCGCGATGGCGGCCAGGACGGCCGTCTTGCCGGCGCCGGTCGGGCCGTCGAGCAGGACGAGGCGGTGCGGCAGGGGCGTGTCGTAGAGAGCCGCCTTCACCTGACGCCGCCATGTCTGGTAGCCGCCGTCGAGCACGGTCACCGGCCAGCCGACCTGATCCATCACCGTGACCATTGCCCCCGAGCGCTGGCCGCCGCGCCAGCAGTAGACCAGCGGGCGGAACGACCCGTCGCGGTCGCCGAGCGCCCCCTCCAGATGGGCCGCGATGTTGCGGGCGACCATGGCTGCGCCGCTGCGGCGGGCGAGGAATTTGGAGCCCTGCACGTACTCGGTTCCCACCGCCGCGCGCTGGGCGTCGTCGAGCACCGGCAGGTTGATCGCGCCGGGCAGGTGGTCGAGGGCGAACTCGGCCGGGCTGCGCACGTCGAGGATGGCGTCGAAGCCGTCGCGGGCGGCGGGCGACAGGTCCGTGGTGCGGCGGCTCATCGGGTGACGCGGACCCGGGGCGGGCCCTCGACGACGCGGCCGACGATGTGGGTGTCGAAGCCCTCGGTGCGGGCGAAGGCTTGCAGCGCCCTGGCCTCGGCCCCGGACACGGCGATCAGCAGGCCGCCGGAGGTCTGGGGATCGGTGAGCAGGTCACGCCGCCAGGGCTCGAGGCCCTCCGGCAGGTCGATCGCCTCGCCGTAGCTGGCCCAGTTGCGGCCCGAGGCGCCGGTGCGGACGCCGGCCTCCAGCAGCGCGTGAACGCCGGCCAGGGCGGGCGGGCTCGCTGTGATCTCGACCGTGGCGTCCGCCCCCCGGGCCATCTCGAGGGCGTGGCCCAGCAGGCCGAAGCCGGTGACGTCGGTGACCGCGTGCACGCCGGGCCGGCCGGGCAGCCTGGCGCCCAGGCTGTTCAGGCGGGTGGTGGAGGCCCTCAGGGTCCGGTAGCCGGCCCCGTCCAGCCGTTCCTGCTTGAAGGCGGCGCTGAGCACGCCGACGCCGAGCGGCTTGGTCAATATCAGGACGTCGCCGGGCCGCGCGCCGCGATTGGTCAGCACCCGGTCGGGATGGACGAGGCCGAGAGCGACGAGGCCGTAGATCGGCTCGACGCTGTCGATCGAATGGCCGCCGCCCACCGGAATGCCCGCGGTCGCGCAGACCGAGGCGCCGCCCTGCAGGATGCGGCCGATGGTCCGGGTCGACAGCACATTGACCGGCATGCCGACGATGGCGAGAGCGAGGATCGGCGTCCCGCCCATGGCGTAGACATCGCTGAGCGCGTTGGTGGCGGCGATCTGGCCAAAGTGGAAGGGGTCGTCGACCACCGGC
>JBGTSL010000097.1:0-6863 GCA_041940325.1 Brevundimonas sp. | reverse complement strand
GCCATGTTGGTCTCGGCCGCGGCGCGCTTGACGATGCCCAGCGCCCGCACGATCGGCAGCGGCTGGGTCTCCAGCCCGATCCGGAAATTCCCCAGCGACCGCTGCGCCTGCGCGCCCCAGTAGCGGTCGGCGGCGACCTCGATCGGGCCGAAGGTGTCGGTTTCGGTGCGGTGCTTGCTCATGTCGGCGAGGCTCTTCAGGCGTGGCGGGAGGATGCGCGGCGGTGTAGCACGGGCAGGCGAGGGGACAAGGCGGAGGAGCCGGCGATGCGGACGATGATGATGGCGGCGGCGCTCGCCCTTTCGGCCTGCGCCACCCCGGCGACCGGCGCCGACAAACCCCGCGTGGCGTTCGACACCGGCGCCGGCCGCATGGTTCTCGAGCTTGAGCTGGAGCGCGCGCCGCTGACCGTCTGCAACTTCCTCAGCTACGTCACCGACGGCGACTACGAGGCCGGCTCCTTCTTCCGCACCGTGGTCAGCGCCACCAACGCCAACCCCAATCCCATCGACGTCATCCAGGCCGCCACCCCGCGCGGCGCCGACGACGACCTGCGCCCGCCGATCCCGCTGGAGCGCACCCGCGACACGGGCCTCAGCCACGTCGCCGGCGCCGTCTCCATGGCCCGCGACGGGACGGACACCGCCACCTCCAGCTTCTTCATCGTCACACAGGATACGCCCAGTCTCGACTTCGGCGGCGGCCGCAATCCGGACGGCCAGGGCTTCGCCGTGTTCGGTTATCTTGTCGAAGGCCTCGACGTGGCCCGCCGAATCCAGATGTCGCCCGCCGACGCCGAGGAGCAGCTGACCCCGCCGGTCGCCATCCGCACAGCTTCGCTGATCGGCGACGTTCCGGCCGAGTGCCGCCCTTGACGGCCGGCTGGATCGGCACGGGCAAGGTCCGCCTGCGCGAACAGGGCGACGCCGTCGAGATCGCCATCGACGGTCTGACCACCCAGGCCAAATACTACAAGCCGCTGGTCTACGAATTCATGCGCAAGCAGTGGACCTCGCGTCCCTCCTGGGGCGACTACGTCGTCGAGATCCGCATGGAGCACGTCGGCGAGCCGCCGCACATCGACCTCGACAATCTCGCCAAGGCCCTGCTGGACGCCATCAAGGGCTACCTGTTCCACGACGACGCCCAGGTCGCCCGCCTGCTGGTCGAGCGCCACGAGGGCGAGCGCGAGCGGATCGCCATCCGGGTGTTTCCCCGCACCTGACCTTATTTCAGCCGCTCGTACCGCAGCACCCCGGCCACCCCGCCGCCGCCGTCGCTGGGATGGTTCATCCCGTCGTTGACCAGCACCTCGGCGAAGTCGAATGGGCTCACGCCTTCCAGGCAGGCCGCATTGACCCCGTACTCGTTCGGGTTCGAGCGCCGCCGGTGGTGGGTGTAGATTCCGCATTTCGAGCAGAAGAAATGCCGCGCCGCGCCGGTGTTGAACCGGTACTCCGCCAGCGCCTCCGCCCCCTCCAGCACCTCGACCCCGTCCAGCCCGGCCGTCACCGCCACCGCCCCGCGCATCCGGCACAGCGAACAGTCGCACCGCCGTGCGCTCGCCAGTCCCTCGCTCAGCCGCGCCCGCAAGCGCACCGCCCCGCAATGGCAGGCCGCCGGCGACCAGCCCTCAGCATCGATCGTCAGCGTCATCGCTCGAACCTCAGCGTCGGCAGGCGCAGCTGCATCTCCGCCCCGACGAACAGCTGCGGTTCGGAGGGCAGGGCGATCCCCGCCGCCTGCTCCTTGCGCGCCACACAGGCCCGCGCCCCCGCCGCCAACGCCAGGAAGTCGCTCGCTGTCGGCAGAGTCTCGATCACGCAGCCGTCGAACCACGGCCAGATCTCCTCCGCCCCGCAACCGAACGAGGTCCGCTCCCGGCTGGCGGCCGTCAGGACCATCCGGTTGGGCGCCGCCAGGGCGTTGACGAAGGCTCCCGAATAGCAGGCCGACACGATGACCACTGTCGGTCGCGCCCCGCACCACTGGCGCACCAGATTGGCCATGTCGGCCGGCTCGAGGGTCTGGTCGGGACCGAACACCATCCCTTGGGGCGAGCCGTGCGAAGTGAAATACAGCAGGCAGCCGCGCGGGGCCCGGCGCGTCGCCTCGGCGACCCTAGCCAGCGCCTCCGTCACCGTGACCGGATCGGCCACGTCCGGCCTCAGCGTCAGGTCGACCAGGCCGTCACGCGGCAAACCGGCCGCCAGCAGACCCCGCGTCAGGTCCCGCCGGGCGTTGTCGAAAGCCTCGATCGGCCGTCCGCCGCCGTCGCGCCAGTCCGCCGCGATCACCGCCGTGGCCCAGCCGTCGAACCGGCTCTGCGCGGCGGCCGGCGCCGCGGCCAGGCAGAGAAGGATCAGGCCGGCGAGGATGCGGTCCATCGGAACCCTCAGGGGCAAGCCGACCGGTCGGGCCCCTCGGCCCGGACGGTCAGGCGTACCGGCTGATGGTCGGACGAGCGAAAGCCCAGGTCGATTCCTTCCACCGCGTCGACGGTCACCCCGGGGCCGACCAGAAAGCCGTCGATCACGGCGGTGTAGTTCTCTCCGGGCCGGTAAGGCCGCTCATTGGTCCGCACCGTCGGCGTCCGCGGGTCGGCCGCGATGCGCCAGCCGGCGGGCAGAAGGTCGTCCGGAAAGTCGTGGACCCAGAACAGGTCCTCGGCCCGGGTCGTGTGGGCGAAGCCCGTCTCGACCAGCCGCAGGTTCCAGTCGCCGCCGATGATCACCCGCCGGCCCGCGGCGCTTTCTTCCGCCGCGCGCGCCAGCACCGCCTCGATCTGACGGCGGCGCAGGGCGGCCCCCTCGTCGAACGCCGCCGTGTGCAGATTGACCACCGTCCAGCAGCCGCCCGGGCCGTTCACCCGCGTCGCCAGTGCGGCGTAGCGGCGCCGCAGCGCGCCGTCATAGGGATCGCCGTCCGACGGCAGCGGCCACAGTTCGGCCCCGGTCAGACCCGTCTGTCCGTAGGTCGCAAGGCCGTTGCGGATTCGCAGCGGCGGGGGCAGCAGCCGGGTCCGGAAATCGGCGTAGAAGGCCTCTCCGTGGCCGGGCAGGGCGGCGTCGACCGCGCCCTTCACCTCGACCCACCAGTTGACCACGCTGGCCCGCGCCGTCTCCTGGGTCAGGACGACGTCCGCCCCGCTCGCCCCCAGCCAGGCGGCGATGGCGTCCCGGTTGGCGACGACGGCGGACCGGCTGGGGGGCAGATAGCGTTTGCCGCCGTCGGCGAAGAAATCGGAGTCGCGGCCAAGACCGCCATAGCCGAGGTTCCAGGTGACGACCGTCATCGACTCGCCGCCCGACCACGCGGTGCTGTCGGAGGCCGTGAAGCTGAGATCGGTATCGGGCGAGGCGGGCGCTCCCGTGGTCTGGATCGACGCACAGGCATAGCCTCCCGTGAGGATCACCGCCACCAGCGCGAGCCAGCGCTTCCGCACCCGAATCACGCGGTCCGCCGCCGGCGCGGGGTGCGGCCGTCGTCCGGGCGGAATTTGGTCAGCGGCATGCGGACCGTCTCGGTTTCCTTGTTCTCGCTGATCTTCTCCAGCGCCGTCTGCACGCCCCAGGCCAGGATGGCGAAGCCGCCGCCCTCGCCGGCGATGGTCTGGGCGAAGCCGAAGATGTTCCGGGCGTTCGACATCTCCACCACCATCTCGGCGTGACGCTGCGACAGCTGCCAGTCTCCGAGGGCCGGGGGCGGGGTGATGCTCTCCAGCCGGGCCAGGGAGTCCGCCAGCATCACCTCATAGACGTTCAGATAGACCACCAGCCCGACGATCCCGATCACCACCAGCGGGCCGTAGGTGAACAGCGCCGTCATGCTCACCGCGTCGCCGGTGAACATGCCCTTCATCTTGGTCAGATTGATCGCGATGTTGATGACGATCAGGGTGCCGGCGAAGATGAACATCGGGTTGAACTGGCTCTGCAGCGTCTTGCCGGCGAGGGCGATCTCGCTGAACCCGGCTTCGGCCTGGGCGATCGCCCGGGCGTAGTCCTCGTGCGTCCCGCCCTGACCGGCCAGGCGCTGCGCCTCGGCGAAGGCCCCGGTGATCAGCTCGGCCTGCCGGGCGAAGGCCTCGCCGTCATGGTGGAACTGGGCGATCAGCATCGCCACGATCAGCGCGCCCATGCCGAACAGGCACATGGTGTAGCCGTTGTAGCGGACGTAGGTGTCCCGCAGCCGAAGCACATAGGCCTCGCGCCGCCCCATCGCCCGCGCCTTGCGCACCGTCACGGCGCTGTGCGCCCAGATGCAGAGGGTGGCGAGCAGCACGAAGCCGGCGATCGCGATCGGGTGGTCGCGCACCGTCGCGATCAGGGTCACGTCGCTGGTGAAGAAGATCACGACCAGGGCGGACAGGGCCGCGAAGGTGACGATGATCGTCTCCCCCCACTCGCCTCGCCAGACGTTTCGCTTGTCGAGGCCCTGGGTGATGACCGAGTGCCTGAGCAGCCAGATCGGGCCCGCGTGCCGGTAGGCCGCGAACAGAAACACCAGCGCCGCCGCATAGGCCGCCGCAACGACCGCCGCATCAGGAAGGAAACCCGCCAACCACGCCCCCGCACCACACAACCGGAGCGACGTTAGTCGAACTTCACTTTTTTCGGAACTGGTCCAGCGACACCACCTTGGGCCCGTCGTCGCCGCTCGGGACAGGCGGCGCCTCAGCCTCCGCCTCAGCCTCGTCCGGGATCTCCTCGACGATTGTCGGCATCTCGAACTGCAGCAGGAACTGCACCGACGGGTCGTAGAAACGGGTCACCGCCGCATAGGGCATCGACAGGACCTTGGGCATGCCGCCGAATTTCAGCATCACCGAGAACCGGTCCTGCTCGACCTTCAGGTCCCAGTACTGATGCTGCAGCACCACCGTCATCTCGTCAGGGTATTTGGCCAGCACGTCCGGCGGCACGCTGACGCCCGGCGCCCGGGTCTTGAAGGTGATGTAGAAATGGTGCGCGCCCGGAATCCCCTCGGGCAGGGCCGCGCGCTCCAGCGCCGAGCGGATGACGCCGCGCAGGGCGTCCTGCGCCAGCTGCTCGTAGTGCATCTCGTCGACTGGCGGGGTCTCGTCGGCCATCGGGTCCTCGGCGTTGCAGTCGAGGGTTTAGCGGCGCGGGCGCGCCGGCGGAAGATGGCGAGAAGGTAAAGGGCGGGAAAACGCCGGGATTCTGTTGCCAGGCTCCCGACAGGCCCCGCCCGGGGATCTGAACCCCCGGGACTTAAGTGTTCGAAATCACCCGAACCGCTTACGCGGCGAGAGCGACTTCTCCAGCGAAGTTATCGTTCGCAGTTAGTTAAAGGCCCGGTGCGCTGGGCCAACACGAGCGAAAGCAGTCCTCTTTACACGTCCGTCGATGCTAGTCGGCCCCGCACCGCCCGCCGATACACGGGAGGAAATGGTGGAGCCGCCGGGAATCGCACCCGGGTCCGGTCCGCTTATTACAGGCGCGTTTATCGCCATAGTCCGGGCGAACCCGGACGGACCCAATATAGGATATGCGGCCCGGATTTCCAAGGGATGGCGGCATCAGCCGGCGCCCGAAACCCGCGTCCACTCCGGCGTCTGGTTGCGAAACCAGGTCAGTTGCCGCTTGGCGTAGTTGCGCGTCGCCTGCCGCGTCGCCTCGACCGCCGCCGCAAGCGTCGTCTCTCCCGCCAGGTGCGCGGCGAACTCGCGCACCCCGACCGCCTTCATCGCGGGCAGGGCGGGGTTCAGCCCCCGCGCGACCAGCGCCCGGACCTCGTCCAGCGCCCCGGCCTCTACCATGTGCGCCACCCGCCCGTCACATCGCGCATAGAGGGCCGCCCGCTCCGGCTCGACCACCATCCCGGTCCACGAGCCCGGCGCCAGCAGGGGCGTGGTCTCCGCCGTCCAGTCGCTCAGCGCCCGGCCGGTGTGCTCCGCCACCGCCATGGCCCGGGTCAACCGCTGCCGGTCGCCCGCCTCGATCCGCGCCGCCGCCGCCGGGTCCAGTTCGCCCAGCCGCCGCCGGAACGCCGCCTCGCCCTCCGTGGCGAAGGCCCGGTCCGCCGCCTCGCGGACTTCCGTCGGGATATCAGGAATGTCCGCCAACCCCCTGGTCAGGGCCGTGAAATACAAGCCCGTTCCACCCACGAACAGCACCGGCCGCCCCTCCAGCCCGGCCAGCACCTCCATCGCCGCCCGGCTCCAGCGTCCCACCGACCAGGCGTCCGCCGCGTCGGCCACGCCATAGAGCCTGTGCTCGGCCCGCGCCTCCTCCTCGGCCGAAGGCCGGGCGCTCAGCACCCGCAGGTCGGCGTACAGCTGCTGGCTGTCGGCGTTGACGATCACGGCTCCCGTGCGCTCCGCCACCTCGAGCGCCAGCGCCGACTTGCCCGAGGCGGTCGGGCCGGCGATCAGGGTCACGGCGGAAGGGGATGTGCTCAGGGACAAATCGGCGCTCGCGGCGTTGGACTATATCGGCGATAGAACGCCCGCCTCGCGCCGGGCAAGCCCGACCGCATCTGCAAGGAGCCCGCCGCCGTGTCCCACCCGCCGCTTGATCGCCAGCAGGTCATCGACGCCCTCGACGCGATCGCCGATCCGAAGAGCGGCCAGGGCCTGTTCGTCGCCGGCCTGGTCCAGGGCCTGACCGTGGCGGATGACCGCGCCGGCTTCGTCATGGAGGTGCCTGCGCGCGAGACCTCGATCTACGCCCCCGTCCGCGACGCGGCCGAAGCCGCCCTCAAGGCCCTGCCGGGAATGAGCCGCGTCTCGGTGGTCCTCACCGCCGAGGCTGTCCAGAAGCCGCGTTTCCGCACCGCCACCCTGTCGCCCCAGGCGGTCGACCAGACCCGCGCCAGGGCGCCCGTGCCCACCGACCGCC
>JBGTSL010000096.1:0-6876 GCA_041940325.1 Brevundimonas sp. | reverse complement strand
GTCGTACGTCCGGACCCCGAGCGGCGAGTTCCGCGCCTCGATGAAGCCGTCCACATCAATGCCGATCGGAAAGACACCCGTCTGGACCGTCTTGCCGAAGGCCATCAGGGCGTCATTGGGCAACAACCGCCCATGGATGCCCGGCTCTGACGCCACATAGTCGCGGAACAGGTCCAGCCACTCGCGCGTGTGAAAGCCCAGCAGATCAAAGTCGAACAGCGATTCCACCAGCCGCCGGTGATACGGCAGGGTGACCAGCAGCTGTCGCACCGGCCAGGGCGTGTGCAGGAAGAAGCCGATCCGGTTCCTGATGCCGCGTCGCCTGAGATCACGGGCCAGCGGGATCATGTGGTAGTCGTGGATCCAGATCAGGTCGTCCGGCTGGATCAGCGGCGCGAGGGCCTCGGCGAACCGGTCATTGGTGCGCTCATACCCCTCGCCGAACGAGCGCTCATAGGCGGACAGGTCCACCCGGTGGTGGAACAGCGGCCACAGCGTCTTGTTGGCGTAGCCGTTGTAATATTCCTCGACGTCCTGCGCCTCCAGATCGACCAGGGCCACCGTCACGCCTGCCCGGTCCTCGAACTTGGCTTCGGGCGTGAAGGTCTCGACGGTGTCGCCGGACCAGCCGAACCACAGGCCGTCGTATTTCCGCAGGGCGGCGGACAGGGCCATGGCCAGTCCGCCGGCCGATCCGGCGGCGGGGTCCTTCGGCGCGGACACGCGATTGGAAACGACGATCAGGCGGCTCATGGCTTGGCAACCGCCATCGCGCCCGAGAGGTCCCTGATGATCCCGTTGGGGCCGTTCATCGCGCGTCCGTCCAGGACCGGCTCAGCAGGACCGCGCAATTGATCATCCCGACGAGGGAATAGGTCTGCGGATAGTTGCCCCAAAGTTCGTTGTCTCCCAGCGATATGTCTTCCGACAGCAGGCCCGCGTGCGTCCGTCGGCTCAGCATCTCCTCGAAGATTTCCCGCGCCTCTTCGTCCCGCCCGTTCAGATGCAGGGCCTCGATGAACCAGAAGGTGCAGAAGTTGAACGCGGTCTCGGGCTCGCCGAAGTCGTCCGCCTCGACGTAGCGGAACAGGTAGGGGCCCTTCTTCAGGTCCCGCTCGATCGCCTCGAAGGTCTTCACCTGCCGCGGGTCCTTCGGATCGAGGAAGCCGAGGTCGGTCAGCTGCAGCAGGGAGGCGTCCAGCTCGCGGTTGCCGAAACTGGCCGCGAACCGTCCCTCGTCCGGCAGGTAGGCCTCCGCCTCGATGCGCTCGTGGATCGTCTTCGCCCGGTCACGCCAGACCTCGGCCCGCGACTGCAGGCCCAGATGGTCCGCCGCCTTGGCCAGCCGGTCGCAGGCCGCCCAGCACATCACCGACGAATAGGTGTGCACCCGGGCGATGGTGCGGAACTCCCACAGACCGGCGTCGACCTGGTCGTGCATGGCGAAGGCCCGCTCGCCGACCTTCTCCAGGGCGTAGAAGTCGTCGATCGTCCCCGGCCGGATCAGCCGCTGGTCGTAGAAGGCCTGCACCAGCGGCAGCACGATCTGGCCGTAGACGTCATGCTGCAGATGCTCGTGGGCCTGGTTGCCGACGCGCACCGGCTTCATGCCGCGATAGCCCTCGACGCTCTCGATGATCCGTTCGCCGATGCCCGGCTCCAGCCCGACGCCATAGACCGGCTGCACGTGGCCCCCGCCGGAGTCGTCGACCAGGTTGCGCAGATAGCCGAGGTAGTTCTCGAGGATGTCGACCGCGCCGAGCCGGTTTAGGGCCCGGACGACATAATAGGCGTCGCGGATCCAGCAGTAGCGGTAGTCCCAGTTGCGCCCGCTCTCGGGGAATTCCGGCACCGAGGTGGTCAGGGCCGCGACGATCGCCCCGGTCTCCTCATAGGCGCACAGCTTCAGGGTGATGGCGGCGCGGATCACCGCCTCCTGCCAGTCCAGCGGCAGATAGAGGGTGCGCACCCAGTCCTGCCAATAGGCCACGGTGCGGTCCAGCGCCGCCGAGACGCCCGGGCCGACATCCTGGTCGTAGCCCTCATCGGGCCCGAAGAAGAAGGCGTGGGGCCGCTCCAGCCGGAAGATGCGCTCGTTCAGCACGTGCGACACCGGACAGTCGGTGGTCAGGCGGAAGGTCACATCGGTGCACATGTAGCGGATGTGGTTCGAGCCGCTCGTCCGCTCCGCCGGGCGCGCCCCCCAGTCCGCCGACGGCCGCAGCCGCACCCTGATCCGCGGCGAGCCCTCCAGCGGCCGCACGATCCGCGCGAAGGCGAGGGGACGGTAGGTCCGGCTGTGTTTCGGATGGCGAGGGGCGAAATCCAGGATCTCGACCGCCGCCCCGTCCTCCGCCGTCAGCACCGTGCGCAGCACCGGCGTATTGCGCACATAGGCCTGGCTGACGTGCTTCTGACCCTCCAGCGCGATGTCCCAGAAGCCGTGCTCCGGGTCGGTCCCGTCCATCAGGGCCGAGAACACCGGATCGCCGTCCACGCGCGGCGCGCACGCCCAGACATAGCGCCCCGTCCGGTCGATCAGGGCGCTGATCGAGCAGTTGCCGATCGGGGCGAGGTCCAGGTTGGGAGTCATTCGCTCTCCTCGACGACGTTCAGCCAGGACAGCACGGCGTCCACGTCGGGCAGGCCGTGGCGGGCGGCGGTCTCGCGGGGCGGTCCGACCAGAACGCCGAAGCCGCCGAGGGACGCCGCCGCGCGGAAGCCGTCCTCGTCCGTCAGATCGTCGCCCAGCATGACCGGAACGGCTCCGGCGAACGGAGGCTCCTTCATGAAGGCCCTGAGCGCCGTGCCCTTGCTGGTTCCCGGGGTCTTCAGCTCCACCACCAGATTGCCGGCCTGCATGGTCAGTCCGGTCCGGTCGGCCAGCGACTGCGCCAAGGCCATCGCGGCTCCGGCCTCGTCCGGCGCCCCGCGATAATGCAGCCCGGCCGACACGGCCTTGTCCTCGACGATGATCCCGGGCCGGGTGCGGGCGAAATCCTCGAAGGCGGCGACCGCGGCGCGCACTTCCGGCGCCGGCTCGGCCCGATGCAGCGAGCCGTCGGCGCGGCGCCGTTCCAGCCCGTGCACGCCTGAGGCCGAGGCGGCGCTGGCCTCGGCGATGCGGTCGATCTCGGCGATGGTCCGGCCGCTGATGATGGCGACCCGGCCGTCCAGCCGGTCAGCGGCGGCGCGCACCGCCGCCGTTCGTTCCGGATGCGGCACGACGGCGTCCGGCGTCTCCGCCAGCGGAGCCAGCACGCCATCGAGATCGAGGAACAGGGCCGGCCGGGTCAGGCGCAAGGGGGGCGGCGGCAGATGCGAGACGGCGTCGAGCGGCGCGCTCGCGCCGTCGGTGATCAGGTTTGAAATCCGCATGGCCCCTTCTAACGCGGTCCTGCGGCAAAGGTTGACCTGCGACCGGCGTTTTTCTCGCATTGCAGCATTCGCCCGACCGGCCCCGGCGATTGTGAATCTTCTTCCGATGCGCCACATCGCGGGAATGACCGACGAAGTCCGCCCCGTCCTGTCCGCCGATCCCGCCGCCATGACCGCCCGCGCCCGCGAGGTCGTCCGGCTGAACATCGAGGCGCTGCAGGCGCTCGAGGCCGGGCTCGACGACAGCCTCGCCCGGGCGGTGGAGTTGATCTTGTCCCGGCCGGGCTACGTGGTCGTCACCGGCATGGGCAAGTCCGGCCACATCGGCGGCAAGATAGCCGCCACCCTCGCCTCGACCGGCGCCAACGCCTTCTTCGTCCACCCGGCCGAAATGAGCCACGGCGACCTCGGCATGCTGCGCAAGGACGTCACCCTGCTGGCCATCTCCAACTCGGGCGAGAGCCGCGAGCTGCGCGACCCGCTGATCTACTGCCAGCGCGAGGGAATCCCCGTCATCGGCCTGACCCAGCGGCCGAACAGCTTCCTCGGTCGCAACTCGGCGGTCTGCCTGACCATGCCCCAGGTGGCCGAGGCCTGCCCGAACGGCCTGGCCCCGACCACCTCGACCCTGATGACCCTGGCGCTGGGCGACGCTCTCGCCATGGTGCTGATGGACCGCCGAGGCTTCACCGCCGAGGCCTTCGGCCTGCATCACCCGGGCGGCAAGCTGGGCATGAGCCTGCAGAGCGTGCGCGACTGGATGGGCGACCGGCCGCCGGCGCCGGCCACCGTGCCGATGACCGCGACCTTCGCCGAGGTCGTCTCCGCCATCACCGAGGGCCGCAAGGGCGCGGTCGCCGTCCTGAACAGCGACGGAACCCTGGCCGGCATCGTCACCGACGGCGACGTCCGTCGCGCCTTCTCCAGGGACTTCGCCGGCCTCACCGCCGCCGATGTCATGAGCCCGCGCCCGAAAGTCATCGGCCCCGACGCCCGCATGAGCGACGCCATCGACCTGATGACCCAGAACAAGATCGCCACCCTGCTGGTGGTCGAGGCCGACCGTCCCGTCGCCATCGTCCACATCGCCGAGCTGATGCAGGCGGGGTACGTCAGCTAGGAGCTAGGGGCTAGGGTCTAGGTACATCAGAGTCCCGCCGACGACCGCCGCCGGATCGTAGCCCCTAGTCCCTGGTCCCTGGTCCCTGGTCCCTAGTAGGCCCTTCGCCCGTCGATATTCCCCGGCGGGGCATAGCGGCAGGCCAGCACCGACCGGTCGCCGCGGCTCTCGACCGCGCAGCCGACATGGGTGGTGTCGCGCCAGACCAGCTGGCTGTAGTGGCCGACGTCGCTCCAGCGCCCGGTCCGGCTGACGTTCGGAAAGACGTCGTGGCGGTAGTCCGCCTTTTCCGCCACCCAGTCGCCGACCATGTCCTCCGGCGTCCAGGCCCGCCCGCCCCAGCCGGTCCAGAGGTTCTCGCCATGGCCATGCCGCGCCGGGTCATGCGCGAAGCTGTTGCTGGCGATCAGCTCCCGCGCCCAGACCCGCGCCTCGGACTCCAGATCGTCCGCCCAGCGCAGCGGCGGGACGCCGACCCGCGCCCGCTCGGCGTTGTGGGCCGCCAGCAGCCGCCTCTCAAGGTCGTTGGACGGCGGCGCTTCGCGCGGAGGCTCCAGCGGAACCACCGGGCGGGTCGCCGGCGGGGTGGTCTGCACGAACAGCGGCGCCGGCGCGCAGCCGACCGCCCCCGCCGCCAGGGCGAGGACGGTTAGCTTGCGGGCGCTCCGGCGAGCGGCCCCGGCCCTCAACGCTGGACGGCGCCTTCGCCGAGCGGCTGGTCGGCCTTGGCGCTTTCGACGTCGTCGCCGGCCATGGTCCGCGTCTCGGCGGGCTTGCCGGCCTGGAACTCCTCCATCGCCGTCGCCTTGCGGGCCCGCATGTCGTCGGCCAGCTTGTCCATGTCGAGACCGGCGGAGCGGGCCTGGCTGAACATGCCTTCGACGCGCTTCTCCTCCTCTTCGACGTGGTGCTCGATCATCTCGGACAGCACCTTCACCTTGGCGTCGTAGAAGTCCTCCTCGGGACCGCCCGCCTCGATCTCGTTGATCAGCTGTTTGGCGCTGTCGTGTTCGACATAGGCTTCGTCGACCAGCTCTTCCTCGATCTTGCCGCGGCAGGCCGGGTAAAAGATCTCCTCCTCGATCGCCGTGTGCACCTTCAGCTCTAGGCAAATCTGTTCGGCCAGCTTCTGTTTCGTCGACTTGCCGCCGGCCTGCTCGAACTTCTCGAACAGCTCCTCCACCTTGCGGTGGTCGGCCTTCAGCATCGCGATCGCGTCCATCTCTTCATAGGTCTGGGCCATGTCTCGTTCCTCCTCGGAATTAGCGGGTATGGCCGCTTAAGTCCCGGCAGGCGCGGGCGTTCCCGTGGCCCGGCCAGGTGAGAGTCGTTCGCGCGATCCCCGATCGTCAGCCCGCCGCATACGACCGCTTCTGACGCGGGCGCGCGGTACAAGGGAACGCATCGGATCGTGGAAGGTAGACGAGATAGACGAGGTAGACGGTGGACTCCCCGGCGCGGGAGTCTACCTCCGCTTCCAGGGGTAAAATACTTGACGTTGACGTAAACGTAGGGTTTCTGGCGAGCGAGTTTCGAATACGCACCCTCCCTCAAGCAGCGAGCGACCGCGTCGCGAGCGGTAGGGATCCAAAGGAGAGACGCACCCATGGCCGACGCCTACATCTTCGACGCGGTCCGCACCCCGCGCGGCAAGGGCAAGAAGGACGGGAGCCTGCACGAGATCACCGCGCTCAGCCTCGCCACCCAGGTGCTGGAGGCCCTGCGCGACCGCAACGACCTCGACACCTCGAAGGTCGATGACGTCATTCTCGGCTGCGTCTCGCCGGTCGGCGAGCAGGGCGCCGACATCGCCCGCACCGCCGTGCTCAACTCCGGTTGGGCCCAGACCACCGCCGGCGTCCAGATCAACCGCTTCTGCGCCTCGGGTCTCGAGGCCGTGAACATGGCCGCGGCCAAGGTGAAGGCCGGCGAGGCCGACTTCGCCGTCGGCGGCGGCGTCGAGGCCATGAGCCGGGTGCCGATGGGCTCGGACGGCGGGGCATGGCCGGTCGACCCCTCCTCAGCCTTCCCGACCTATTTCGTGCCGCAGGGCGTCTCGGCCGACATGATCGCCTCCAAGTGGGGCTTCTCGCGCGCCGACGTCGATGCCTATTCGGTCGAGAGCCACAAGCGCGCCGCCCGCAGCTGGGAGGAAGGCCGCTTCGCGAAGTCGGTGATTCCCGTGAAGAACCAGCTCGGCCTTGTCCAGCTGGACCGCGACGAGACCATCCGCCCCGCCACCGACATGCAGACCCTCGGCGCCCTGAACCCCTCCTTCGCCATGATGGGCGAGATGGCCTTCGACAGCGTCATCAACCAGCGCTACCCCGAGGTCGAGCGCGTCAACCACGTCCACACCCCCGGCAACTCCTCGGGCA
>JBGTSL010000095.1:0-6922 GCA_041940325.1 Brevundimonas sp. | reverse complement strand
CCTGGGGCACGCCGACAACTACATCCCCGCCGATCCTCTGGTGACGCCGCCGCATATCGTGCCCGAGTGGTACATGCTGCCCTTCTACGCGATCCTGCGCGCCATCCCCGACAAGTTCGGCGGGGTGGTGGCGATGTTCGCGGCCATCGGGGTGCTGTTCATCCTGCCGTGGCTGGACACCTCGAAGGTGCGCTCGATGCGCTACCGGCCGACGATGCGGACCTTCTTCATCATCTTCGTGCTCGTCGGAATGGGCCTCGGCTGGTGCGGCGCCCAGCTGCCGGACGCGCCGGTGGTGCCGGGCATGCCCAGCTTCACCCTCTTCGACGGCCAGCTGAACAGCTACCTGTGGCTGACCCGCCTGCTGACGGCCTACTATTTCCTGTTCTTCCTCGTCCTCATGCCGCTGGTCGGACTGCGCGAGACCCCGAGGCCGATCCCGGCGACCATCTCCGAGCCGGTCCTGCCGGGCGGAGACGCCATGACCGAAGCCGCGCCGGCCTCGCCCGAGAAGAAGGGCTGAGACAGACCATGACCCTCGAGACTTCGATGCGTTCGATGAAAAAGACCCTGGTCCTGATCGCCGTCGCGGCCGGCCTGGCCGTGTCGGCCCAGCCCGCGCTCGCCGAGGGCGGGGCCAAACACCCGCGCAGCGGCGGCTTCAGCTTTGAAGGCCCGTTCGGGACCTTCGATCAGGGCCAGCTGCAACGCGGCTACAAGGTCTATCGCGAGGTCTGCGCCTCCTGCCACGGCATGGACCTGATGCATTTCCGCACCCTGGCCGAGCCGGGCGGGCCGTTCTACGATCCGCATCAGGCCAATCCTGCGGAGAACCGCTTCGTCAAGGTGCTCGCCGCCGAGGCCCAGGTTCCGGACATCGACAGCGAGACCGGCGAGGCGATCATGCGCGACGCCGTCCCGGCCGACCGCTTCCCGAACCCCTACCCGAACGCCACAGCCGCGGCCGCAGGCAACGGCGGCGCCGCTCCGCCGGACCTGTCGGTCATGGCCAAGGCGCGCCACGACGGGGCCAACTACATCTACTCCCTGCTGTCGGGCTATGTGGCGCCGCCGGCCGGACTGAACGTCGGTCCTGGCCAATACTACAACCCCTATATGGCCGGCGACCTGAGCTCCTATTGGAGCGGCGACGAACACCACGTTCCCGAGGGCGGTTTCATCGCCATGCCGCCGCCGCTGGCCGACGGCCAGGTCACCTACGACGACGGAACGTCCGAGACCATCGATCAGTACTCGAAGGACGTCGCCGCCTTCATCGCCTGGGCGTCGGATCCGAAGCAGGTCCAGCGCAAGCAGACGGGCGTGGGTGTGCTGATCTTCCTCTTCCTGTTCGCCGGCGTGACCTATGTCAGCTACCGCCGCATCTGGAAGGGCGTGGCCCACTAGGGACTCGCCAACGACCGAACGACGAACCCGCCGGGGCCTCAGCGCCGGCGGGTTTTTTTGTGCCCGGCCCATCTCGTGGAACAGGGTGTTGCGAACTCTCGCCAAGTGCTTTATAGCGCAAAGCACAAGGAGAAGACGTCATGAAGTCGATGCCTCTGATGCTGTCCGCCGCCGCCGCGATCCTGCTCGCCGCACCGGTCGCCGCCGTTGCGCAGGTCCCCATCCAGCCGGCGGGTTCGGCCGCCCAGCGGGAGGCTCTGGCGGCGCTCGACATCCTCGACGGGGAATGGCGCGGCCAGGCGATCGTCCACGGGCCGGGCGGGACCGAGACCCTGACGCAGACCGAGCGGGTCGGTTCTCTGCTGGGCGGATCGATCAAGGTCATTGAGGGCCGGGGCTACGCCGCCGACGGCTCGACGGTGTTCAACGCCATGGCCGTGCTGTCGTGGGACGAGCGCGAGGGCCGCTACCGCTTCCGCTCCTGGGCCAACGGCTTCTCGGGCGACTACCGCTTCGGGCGCACCGCGGACGGCTTCCGCTGGGAGACGCCGGCTGGACCGAACGCCCGGATCGAATACGTCGCCGTCGTGCGGGACGGGACCTGGCACGAGGTCGGGACCTATATCGCGGAGGGCCAGCCGCCGCGTCCGATGATCGACATGCGGCTGACCCGCGTCGGCGACACCGACTGGCCGGCGGGCGGGGCCGTACCGCCACGCTGACGCGCGGCTGTCGCATCGACAGCCCCTGACGGACGCCTTAGGGTCCGGCCCCTGTTCCAAGGCTGAGGGTCCCCGTCCATGCGTCTCCTTTCGACCGCCGCCGCGCTCACCGCCGGCCTCCTGCTCGCCGCCTGCGCCACGACCACGCCGGACGACGGCGGCGCAACCCTCGCCTTCGACGCCGCGCGGCTCGCGGAGCATGCGCGGGTGCTGTCGGACGACAGCTTCCAGGGTCGCGGCATCGCAACGCCGGGCGAGGATCTGACGGTCCGCTATCTGACCGAACAGTATGCGGCGGCCGGCTTCCAGCCGGGCGGCGAGAACGGCGGTTGGACCCAGGATGTAACCTTGAACCGGTTCACCGTCTCGGACGCGCAGGCGGCCTTCGAGGTCGGCGGCGAGACGATGCCGCTGACCCCCGGGCAGGAGATCGTGATCTCGACCCGTCTGCCGGGCCGGCACGTGATGCTGACCGACACGCCGCTGGTTTTCGTCGGCTACGGCATCAAGGCGCCCGAGCGGAACTGGGACGACTTTAAGGACGTCGACGTGCGCGGCAAGATCATCGTCGTGCTGGTCAACGACGCCGACTTCGAACAGCCGGAGCTGAACACCTTCAACGGCCGGGCCATGACCTACTACGGCCGCTGGACCTACAAGTACGAGGAGGCGGCGCGGCAGGGGGCGGCGGGCGTCATCATCGTCCACGAGACGGCGCCGGCGTCCTACGGCTGGGCCACGGTCGCCAACAGCTGGTCCGGGCCGCAGTTCGACATCGTCCGCCAGAACGCCGGAGCCGAGCGGGTCAAGCTGGAGAGCTGGATCCAGCGCGACGTCGCCGTCGATCTGTTCCGCAAGGCGGGCCTCGATTTCGACGCCCTGAAAGTCCAGGCGCGCAGCCGCGACTTCCGCCCGGTCGAACTGCCCGGCGCGACCTTCAGCGGCATGTTCGATGTCGCCGCCAGCCAGATCACGACGCAGAACGTGCTCGCCCGCCTGCCGGGCACGACCCACCCGGACGAGACCATTCTCTACACCGCCCACTGGGACCACATCGGCGTCGGCGAGCCCGACGCCAACGGCGACGCCATCTTCAACGGCGCGGTCGACAACGCCACCGGCACCGCCGCCCTGCTGGAGCTGGCCCGGGTCTGGGGCGCCGGGCCGCGCCCGGAACGGTCGATCGTGATGATCAGCTTCACCGCCGAGGAGAGCGGACTGCTGGGTTCGGAATACTACGCCGCCAATCCGGTCTGGCCGCTGGAGAAGACCGTCGCGGGCTTCAACATGGACGCCATGAACGTCTATGGACGCGTCGCCGACCTGGGCGTGATCGGGTACGGCCAGTCCGAGCTGGACGAGCTTCTCGCCGCCGCCGCCGCGCGTCAGGGCCGCGCCATCGCCCCCGACGCCAATCCGGCCGCCGGCAGCTATTTCCGCAGCGATCACTTCCCGCTGGCCAAGCGTGGCGTGCCGATGGCCTACGCCGAGGGCGGCGGCGAATTTCGCGACCCGCCCGTCGCGCCTCGCGAGGCCGCCCGCGACGAGTACGGCGCCAAGCGCTACCACCAGGCCGACGACGAATGGTCGGCCGACTGGGATCTGGCGGGGCAGATCGAGGACATGGAGGTCGCGTACTGGATCGGCCTCGATCTGGCGAACAGCCGCGCCTGGCCGGGTTGGAAGCCGGGGTCCGAGTTCGGACCGGCGCGGGCGGCCAGCGCCGCCGCGCGGGACTGAACCGCCGGGCGCCGGACATGACGAAAACTTAACGGGCGGTCCTTCGGGGCCGCCCTAGAGTGCGTCCAAAATCGGGATGGAGCCTTCCAGCATGTTTCGGACTTTCACCAGCGGCGTCGCCGCCGCCGCGCTGCTGTTCGCCGCCGGATCTGCGCTGGCGCAGGACTTCTCGGCCGAGCGGATCAGCAACGACATCCGCACCATCAGCGCCGACGAATTCCAGGGACGTTATCCCGGCACCGAGGGCGAGCGCATGACGCTGGCTTGGCTGCAGGCCCAGTACGAGGCCTTGGGTCTCCAGCCCGGCGGCCCTGACGGCCAGTGGCTGCAGCCGGTGCACCTGAAGCGGTTCACGCCGGTGGAGGGCGCGGCCAGCGCCAGCTGGACCGGGCCCGACGGCGTCAGCCATCCGCTGACCGTCGGCGGCGACGTGACCCTGCGCGCGGCCACCAACGACGGCCGCGCCGCGATCAGCGCCGCCCCGATGGTCTTCGCCGGCTACGGCATCACCGCCCCCGAGCGGAACTGGGACGACTATGGCGACATCGACGTGCGCGGCAAGGTCGTGGTGGTGATGGGCGGCGAGCCCGAGGGCGAACTGTTCAACGGCGAATACGACACCAACTACGAGTCTGGCGCCTACAAGGCCGACGAGGCCTTCCGCCGCGGCGCCGTCGGCATCGTCACCCTGGTTCCGCAGCCGGCGGATTCGCCGATGTGGCAGCGCGCGACACGCTTCTCGAATCGCACCCGGACCCTGACGCCCGGCGCCGCCGACCTCGAATTCTCGATGGCTATCAACCACGATGTGGCGCTGCAGTGGGCGACCGCGGCCGGCCTGGACATCAACCAGCTGGGCAGCATCGGCTCCGGCGCCTTCAAGGCCGTGCCGCTGAACGGCGTCACCCTGTCGGTCGACGCGACCGAGACCAGCGAGACCCTCGTCACGCACAACCTGCTGGCCCGTATCCCGGGGACCGAGCGGCCGAACGAGACCATCGTCTATTCGGCCCACTGGGATCACGTCGGCGGCGATGCCCAGCATCCCGAGACGCCGGGCGACGACAAGATCTTCAACGGCGCCTGGGACAACGCCTCGGGCACCGCCGGGGTGGTCGAGATGGCCCGCCAGCTCAGCCGGGCTCCGCGCCCCGAGCGCTCGATCGTCTTCGCCCACATGGCGGCCGAGGAGATGGGCCTGATGGGCGCCTACGGCTATGCCGCCGACCCCGTGTGGCCGCTCGAGACGACCGTGGCGGACATCAATATCGACATGCTGCCGCTGTCGGGCCCGACGAAGGACATTCCGATCTTCGGCAAGGGGCAGAATGACCTTGAGGACCGGCTGCAGGCGCTGGCCGAGCCGCTGGGCCGCTACGTCACCGACGACAGCATGCCGGAGCAGGGTTTCTACTACCGCTCGGACCACTTCCCCTTCGCCCGTATGGGCGTTCCGGCGATCATGCCCTGGCACGGCTGGGACTGGGTCGAGGGCGGCAAGGAAGCCGGCGAGGCTGCCTGGAAGGCCAAGTTCGGCGCCGACTACCACAAGCCGTCGGACGAATGGTCGGCGGACTGGGACCTGACCTCGGCGACCGAGAACCTGACCCTGCTCTATCGCCTCGGTCTGGACCTCGCGAACAGCGAGGACTGGCCCGGCTGGAAGCCGACGTCGGAGTTCGCCCAGGTGCGCGCCCGTTCGGACGCCGCCCGCCAGTGAGCGTGACGATACGGCCCCTGACCGGCGACGGCTCGCCGCCGGTTGAGGGGGCGTACCCGCAGGCGGTCGAGGTGACGGGTCCGACCCGCTGGCTCTATCTTTCGGGCCAGATCCCGGTCGCGCCCGACGGCTCGCTCGCCGCCGACTTCACCGGCCAGTGCGAGCAGGTCTGGGACCATATCGAGACCCAGCTAGCCGCCGCCGGCATGACGCTGGACAACCTCGTCAAGGTAACGACCTTCCTCTCGGACCGGCGGTATTCGCTTGAGAACCGCGAGGTGCGGGTGCGCCGTCTGGCGGGGCGGCAGCCGGCCCTGACCGTGATCGTTACCGGCATCTTCGACGAGGCCTGGTTGGTCGAGATCGAGGCCGTGGCGGCGGCCTAGGCCCGCTTGCGGACGAACACCGTGCCAGCGGAATAGCCGGCGCCGAAGCTGCAGATCAGGCCGACGTCACCCGGCTGGAAGCCGTCGTGGTGCAGGTGGAAGGCGATGATCGAGCCGGCCGAGGAGGTGTTGGCGTAGTCGTCGAGGATGATGACGTTCTCCTCGGGCGTCGGCTCGCGGCCCAGCACCTTCCGGCCGATGAACTGGTTCATGTTGATGTTGGCCTGGTGCAGCCACAACCGCTTGAGGCCGGTCGGGTCGATCCCGAGGTCGGCCGCATGCTCGACGATCATGTCCGAGACCATCGGCACCACGTCCTTGAACACCTTGCGGCCCTGCTGGACGAACATCTTGTCGGTCAGGCCGTTGGCGGGGACCGGTTCCGTCCCGCCCGTGGGCAGTGCGGCCTTGTTCAGGAAGCCGAAGTTGTTGCGGATGTTGTTCGACATCACGGTCTTCAGTCGCGTGCCGAGGATCTCCCAGCCGTCGACGGCCTGATCCTCCGCCTCGATGATCGCCGCGGTGGCGACGTCGCCCGCCTATCTCACCGACGAGACGCTCGCGGTGGCGACGGACGGCGGCACCGGCATCCAGGTGAGCACCGACGCGGGGCGCACCTTCGCCGCGAGCGACGTCGACCTCCTCGACCTCTTCGTCACCGACGTCGTCTTCGCCGACGACGGCACGCTCGTCGCGTCCACCGAGACGCTCGGCGTGTTCACCAGCGCCGGACCGTTCCTCCCGTGGACGATCTCGATGTCCGGCGTCGAGGCGCCGGCCCTCGGCCAGGCGACGCAGCACTACACGGCGGTCGCGCCGTCGCCGGACTTCGGGACCGACGGCGTCCTCTTCGTCGGCGCGTTCCACGGCCTCTTCCAGTCGAGCGACCGGGGCTCCACCTGGCGCCAGGCCGACCTCTTCCACCTGCGCATCAACCGCACCTTCGC
>JBGTSL010000094.1:0-6937 GCA_041940325.1 Brevundimonas sp. | reverse complement strand
GTCGGCTGCATCCCGTCCAAGGCCATCATCCACGCCGCCGGCAAGTTCGAGACGGTGTCCAAGGCCGCCGACGGCGGCACCCTGGGCATCACGGCGGCCAAGCCGGCCATCGACCTGAAGCAGACGGTCGCGTGGAAGGACGGCATCGTCCGCAAGCTGAACACCGGCGTCGCCGCCCTGCTGAAAAAGGCCAAGGTGAAGGTCATCAAGGGCTGGGCCACCTTCTCCGACGCCAAGACCTGCACGGTGAAGACCGCCGAGGGCGACCTCACGATCACCGCCGAACACGTCATCCTCGCCACCGGCTCGGACCCGGTCGAACTGCCGTTCCTGCCCTTCGGCGGCGACGTCATCTCCTCGACCGAGGCCCTGTCGCTCGACAAGGTCCCCGGCAAGCTGGTCGTCGTCGGCGGCGGCTATATCGGGCTGGAGCTCGGCATCGCCTACCGCAAGCTGGGCGCCGAAGTGGCCATCGTCGAAATGGCCGACCGCCTGCTGCCGCTCTACGACAAGGCCCTGACCGATCCGGTCGCCAAATGGCTCGAGAAGCACGGCGTCGAACTGCATCTCGGCGCCAAGGCCGGATCGTTCGAGAAGGGCGCGCTGAACGTCACCGACAGGGACGGCAAGGCGCTCAAGCTCAAGGCCGACAAGGTCCTCGTCACCGTCGGCCGCAAGCCGCGCACGCAAGGGTGGGGTCTGGAGAATATGGGCGTGGCCATGGCCGGCCCGTTCGTGAAGATCGACGACCGCTGCGCCACCTCGATGAAGAACGTCTGGGCCGTCGGCGACCTGACCGGCGAACCCATGCTGGCCCACAAGGGCAGCGCCCAGGGCGAGGTGGTCGCCGAGATCATCGCGGGCCACGACAAGCGCTTTGACCCGGTCACCATCGCCGCCGTCTGCTTCACCGAGCCCGAGATCGTCTCCGCCGGCCTCGGCCCGCAGGACGTCGAGGGCCGCGACGACGTCATCCAGGCGGTCTTCCCGCTGATGGCCATCGGCCGCGCCCTGGCCATCGAGGCCGGCGAGGACGGCGGCTTCGTCCGCGTCCTCGCCTCCAAGACCGACCACCGCCTGCTCGGCGTCCAGGCCGTCGGCCAGCACGTCTCGGAACTCAGCAACAGCTTCGCCCAGATGCTGGAGATGGGCGCCCTGCTGGAAGACGTCGCCGGAACCATCCACGTCCACCCGACCATGGGCGAGGCCTTCCACGAGGCGGCGCTGCGCGCGCTGGGGCACGCCATCCATATCTGACGATCCGGGGACGGGCGGTTGACCTGCGGCCGGCGCCCGGGCCACCCATGGCGGATCATCAACGGGGACCACGCCATGCAACGCCGCCTCCGCCCATGGTTCCGCCTCCTCGCCGTCCTGACCGCCCTCGCCATGGCCGCCGCCGCCGGCGCCGCCCTGGCCTGCAGCTGCATCCGCCCCGCCAGCGCGGCGGCCCAGCTCGCGGAAGCCGATCTCATGATCGTCGCCCGGGTCGCCGAGGTGCGCCGCCTCCCTGCGGCCGAGGGCCATCCCATGGCCGACACCCGCTTCACGGTTTCACGCACGCTCAAGGGCGAGGTTCGGCGTAATTGGTGGATCCGGCATGGCCGTGACAGCGCGATGTGCGGAATTCACTTCCAGCCGGGTCGCGAATATGTGGTGATCGCCGCCAGCGTCGATGGCCGGATGTGGACCGGCCAGTGCAATCGGGCCTGGTTCCCGCTCGAAGACTACGAACGCGCGGTCGCGAACCCCCGCTGACGCCGGCCCCGTTTCCCGGCGACGGCCGGGTCCGTCGCCGAACCGTCACCGGACCGTCGCACCCTCCGTCACAAACCTGTGGTCAAAGCGGCGCGACCTCAACCGACGCCGGAGCCAAGAGTCATGACCCGCACCCTGTTCGCCGCCGCCTCGGCGATCGCCCTGCTCGCCCTCGGGGCCTGCGGCGACAACCAGACCGGAGGCGGCCAGGGCGCCCGCTCCGGCATCTGGGCCGCCGGATCCTCGACCGTCTTCCCGTTCACCACCCGCGTGGCCGAGAATTTCGCCCGCACCTCGGGCGGCGCCGCGCCGCGCGTCGAATCGCTGGGCACCGGCGGCGGCATCCAGGCCTTCTGCCAGGGCGTCGGACCGACCACCCCCGACATCGCCAACGCCTCGCGCCGGATGAAGAAGTCCGAGTTCGAGATGTGCCAGGCGAACGGCGTCACCGACATCGTCGAGCTGAAGATCGGCTATGACGGCCTGGTCATCGCCACCGCCCTGAACGCGCCGGACTACGGCTTCGAGGGCGACGACCTCTATCTGGCCCTGGCCAAGGAAGTCCCGGGCCCGAACGGATCCTTCGTCGCCAACCCGCACGCCACCTGGAACCAGGTCAACCCGGGCCTGCCGTCGACCCGCATCATGGTCTACGGCCCGCCGCCGACCTCGGGCACCCGCGACTCCTGGCTCGAACTGGCCATGGCCCCCTCGGCCGAGGCTGTGCCGCAGTTGGCCGCCCTGGCCGAAAGCGACGAGGACCGCTTCGAGACCCTCGCCCACACCCTGCGCGAGGACGGCGCCTGGATCGACTCGGGCGAGAACGACAACGCCATCGTCCAGACCCTGACCCGCACCCCCGGTTCGACCGGCGTGTTCGGCTACTCCTTCCTCGAGCAGAACGCCGACTCGGTGAAGGCCCACGCCGTCAACGGCGTCATGCCGACGCCCGAGACCATCGCCTCGGGGGCCTATCCGGTGTCCCGCTCGATGTTCATCTACGTCAAGAAGGCCCACATCGGCGTCACGCCCGGCCTGAAGGAGTTCGTCATGGAATACATGTCGGACGCCGCCGCCGGCCGCGGCGGCTATCTGCAGGACCGCGGCCTGGTGCCGCTGCCGGCCGCCGAACTGGCCGCCCAGCGCGCCACCGCCACGGCCATGACCCCGATGGCCAGCCCGGAATAACCGGGCCGAATCCCTTCGCAGCAGACCGGACGCCGCGGGCCGCCAGGCCCGCGGCGTTTCGCTGTCCGCGCCCGGCTCAAACCGCTGTCACAATTCTTCATGGGAAGCGTCACGGTATTGCGCTTCATCGGTCGGATTAGCGTCACCGCAATCTCATCGTACCGTCGCCGGACCTAAGCGAAACCGTCGCGCACGCGGGATAATCCGGGACCGGACAAACACGCCGGTCGGCGGGTAACCCAAGGATTCCTCCAGTGCGACAACACACCCTGCTGGCGGGCGCCGCGCTCGCCGCCGCTCTCTCGCTCGCCGGACCGGCCCTCGCCCAGAGCGCGCCGGCCGGCAGCGCCTGGAAGGGCGCGCCCGAGTACAGCTGGGGCGACTTCACCGTCAAACTCCGCGGCCGCGTGTTCGCCGACTATGTCGATCAGGACGTGGACCGGGCCGTCGGCCTCGACTTCAGCGACTCGGAAGACCGCTTCCGCACCGCCCGGATCGGCTTGCAGGGCAGCTGGGGCGAACGCTGGTCCTTCGTCGCCGAGGGCAATTTCACCAACGGCGAGTCGAACTGGGAGGACCTGCTGATCGAATATGCGCCGAACGATCACACGGCCGTCACGCTCGGCAACTTCAAGAGCCTGTCGCTCGAGAACCTGACATCGTCGCGATTCACCACCTTCATGGAACGCGGCGCCTTCGCCGACCTGATCGACGCCGGTCGGGTGATGACGCTGGCGGCGCGCACCGGCGGCGACAACTGGTCGGTGACGGGCGGGGTGCACGGCGATTCGGTCAACGACGGCGCCCCGGGCGACGGCGACGAACAGCGCGGCGTCTTCATGCGCGCCCACTACGCGCCCGTCGTCACCGACGAGACGAAGATCCACCTCGGCGTCTGGGCTCGTGACCGCGACCGACGCGACGACACGGCCTTCCGCTACCGGGTGCGCAACAACACCAACTTCGGCGCCCGCTACACCGACGCCGGCGCCTCGCCCCTCGGCGCGGGCGACGGCGACACCGCCATCGGCCTCGAAGCCGCCGCCGTCTGGCGCGCCTTCTCGGTCCAGGGCGAGTGGGCGACCATCGACGCCGACCTGACCGGCGGCGGCTCGGCCGGGGCGGACGCCTGGTACGTCTTCGCCTCCTTCTTCCCGACCGGCGAACAGCGCCGGTACAAGGCCGCCGACGGCAAGTTCGACCGGGTCAGCATCCGCGAGCCGATCACCCGGGGCGGCATGGGCGCGGTCGAACTGGCGGTCCGCTACGACGCCGCCGACCTGACCGAGTTCGCCGGCGTGGCCACGGCCGGCGAATATTCCGCCGTCACCGTCGGCGCCACCTGGTACCCGTGGTCCCACATCCGCTTCATGGCCAACTACACCGATGCGAAGAACGACGCCCAGGTCGCCGCCTCGGACGTCGACGTCCAGACCCTGCAGTTCCGGGCCCAGTTCGACTTCTAGGGAACAGGGGCTGGGGACCAGGGATCAGGGCTTCGTCGCGTGAGCCGGGCGTGGGCGATTTTCCCGGCCCCTGGCCCCTGGACCCTGGTCCCTTCCCGCTAGGCCGCCGCCTTCTTCCGCAGCCGCGCGATCCGGCGCAGCCGGCGCCAGAACCGCCCACGCTCCGGCTCCGGATAGGGCTGCAGGTTCTCCACGAACTGTTCGGCCGACGCCCGCCAGCTGAACTTCTCGGCATAGGCCCGGACCGCCGCCCGGTCGCATTTCAGCGCCTCGAGGCAGGCCGTCCGCAGGTCCTTGTCGATGGCCCCGGCGTTGGAGTTCGGGATGATGTCGATCGGCCCGTGCGCCGGATAGGCCGCGACCGGCGTGCCCGTGGCCATGGCTTCCAGGATGACCAGGCCGAAGGTGTCGGTCCAGCTCGGGAAGACGAAGACATCGGCGTCGCGGAAGCAGCGCGCCAGCTCCTCGCCGAAGCGGGCGCCGAGGAATTTCGCCTCCGGGTATTTCTCCTCCAGTTCCGCCCGAGCCGGGCCGTCGCCGACGATGATCTTGGTCCCCGGCAGATCGGTGCTGAGGAAGGCCTCGATGTTCTTCTCGACCGCCACCCGGCCGACGTTGAGCCAGAACGGACGCGGCCAGGTCTCGCCGCCCAGCTCGTCGTAGATGCGCTCCAGGTCCGGATTGAACTGTTCGGTGTCCACCCCGCGCGACCACGGGGAGACGTTCCTGAACCCGTGCGCCACCAGCTCGTCGCGCAGCGTCGGCGTGGCCACCATCAGCCGACCGGACGGCTTGTGGAACCATTTCATATAGGCGTAGCCGACCTGCACCGGGATCGGGAACCGGGCCGAGACGTATTCGGGGAATTTGGTGTGGTAGCTGGTCGTGAACGGCAGCTTCCATTCGACGCAGATGCGCCGCGTGGCGATGCCGATCGGCCCCTCGGTGGCGATATGCACCGCCTCCGGCTCGAAGGCGCGCAGCCGCTCGCGGATTTCCTCCTCGGCCCCCAGGGCCAGCCGGATCTCCGGATAGGTCGGGCAGGGAATGGTCTTGAACTGGCTGGGCTCGATGACCTCGACCTCATGGCCCATGGCGCGGCATTCCGCGATGGTCCGGGTCAGGGTGCGGACGACGCCGTTGACCTGGGGCTCCCAGGCGTCGGTGGCCAGAACGATGCGCATTGAGGGCGTGGGGCTCCGCCGTTGATCGGGGAACTGATCTAGCCGTTTGGAACTGTCTTGGCGAGACGCCGCACCCTCTCCCGTTCCGGATCAAAAGCGGCTAGAGGCGGCTGATGAACGCACACGTCTTCCCGCCGGCCCCGCTGACCCAGGATTGGGACGCCCTCGACCACGGCAAATACGCCGACGAGGGCGAGATCGTGCGCGGTCTGCTGGCCCGCGTTCCGCTCGACGCGGGGGAGCGCGAGGCGGTCGTCGCCCAGGCCATCGATCTGGTCGAACTGGCCCGCGAAACCCAGAAGCGCGAGGGCGTGGTCGAGAGCTTCCTGCAGGAATTCTCGCTCGGCACCCGCGAGGGTCTGGCCCTGATGTGCCTCGCCGAGGCCCTGCTGCGCATTCCCGACGAGGACACCCGCGACAAGCTGATCGCCGAGAAGATCGGCTCCTCCGACTGGGCCTCGCACATCGGCCAGTCCGACAACCTGTTCGTCAACGCCTCGACCTGGGGCCTGATGCTGACCGGCAAGCTGGTCGACGTCGATGAGGACGCCCGCCGCGACCTGCCCGGCTTCCTGCGCCGCGTCGCCGGCCGTCTCGGCGAGCCGGTCATCCGCCAGGCCGTGGCCGCCGCCGTCCGAATGATGGGCGAGCAGTTCGTGGTCGGCCGCACCATCCAGGGCGCGCTGAAACGGTCGAACAAGGAAGGCTGGCTGTGCAGCTTCGACATGCTGGGCGAGGGCGCCCGGACCATGGCCGACGCCGACCGCTACGAGAAAATCTACGCCGACGCCATCGAGGCGGTGGGCAAGACATCCAAGGGTCAGGGACCGGAGCACGGCCACGGCGTCTCGGTGAAACTGTCGGCCCTGTCGCCCCGCTATGAGGCGACGCACGAGGATGACGTCTGGGCGACCCTTTATCCCCGCATCCTGCGCCTGGCCCAGATCGCGGCAAAATACGACATCAACTATACGATGGACGCCGAAGAGGCCGACCGTCTGGCCACGATGGCCGTGCGCCGCGAAGAGAGCCTCGACCCGCGCAAGCGTCGACGCCGTCGCGCCACCACCTGATCGTCCGAGGCGGCCGCCCTCGGGCCGCCTACGGCAGCGCGTCGCGCAGCGGCCAACCGCCGCCGCGCAGGACCAGCAACTCCTGCAGTCGGGCGCGCCGCCACGCCAGCGGAGTCTTGAGCTCGGGCTGAACGCGACGCAGCGCTTTGCTGTACCCGTCGCCGGTCGGGTCGGCGAGGTCGAGCCCGTGCAGCTCGAGGTTGAGAAAGGGAATCTTCCGGGCCTTGCGTCGCAGCGGCGCCGCCAGCCAACCCGGCTGACCCAGCAC